>JAFXUX010000033.1 GCA_017524805.1 Candidatus Methanomethylophilaceae archaeon | reverse complement strand
GACGGCGATGAGTGTCTTCATCCCCATCTTATTTTCTTAATCGAAGAGCCAAGGTTTTCTCATCTCATTTGTAGAATGATGTCACCTTTGTTGGTATGAGTTTTTTGATCGGAGGTCACTCCAGTTGTCATTTTAATTTAATAAAAGGAATGGCCTGAATTCCCATTGATGGCACCCCCAGCGGATCGACGCATGGGGTTTTTCGCAGGCGCACCTCGCATGCCATGGTATGCCGTGCCAATCGCATGAGTGCGACATCAGCACGGGGTTTGCAAATGCCATGAGGCGATGGTTGCGCGGTACACCATTTCACAGGACGAGGAAGGTCGTAAACGAGACGGCCCGGGGCCTGAACGACCCGGAGCGCTCTGAAACGGGAGGAAGGGGGTCCTCGGACACGGTCTCCTATAATTGCATCGCACCGTCCGCGATCGCCTGGCGTTGGTCCGATCCTCCGGTCAGATTCTCTCCAGGCTTCCGGGGTCCTTCATGAAATCTATGACGTTCATTATAACGATCCCTTTCTCGTTCACATGCGGCGGAACGTCGTCCCCCACCAGCACTATCTTCCTGAACGCGTCGTTCATCTTCAGGAACGGCCTGAGCTCCTGTTTTTGCTTATCTGGCTCGTCCATCCTGTACGCGGATTGCAGATAGATCCTGTCGCCGCCTTTGTTCGCGACGAAATCGATCTCCAGCTGCCTGTATTCCCTTTTCCCGTCTTTGTAATCCCGGATGCCTATGACGCCTACATCTACGGAGTATCCCCTGTATCTCAGCTCGTTGTAGATGGCGTTCTCCATGAGGTGATTGTACTCGTTCTGTCTGAAGCCGAGTTTGGCATTTCTCAGGCCGAGGTCGACGGCGTAGTATTTGGAGGGGGTGTCGATATATTCGTTGCCTTTGAGATCGAATCTTTTCGATCTCTCGAAGAGGAACGCGTCCTCAAGATGCGAGATGTAGCTGGATACGGTGTCCCCGTCTACCCTGATCCTGCGGCTCCGCATCACGTCGGATATGCGGTTCGGATTGGTCAGCGACCCCACCGCCGACGACAGCACGTCGAATACGGCATCCAGCACATCGGGCATCTTTACTTTCTTCCTCTCGACGATGTCTCTCATGTACACGAGTCTGATCAATTCCGAAAGGTAGCTCGTCTTGTCCTCGTCCATCAAGCCGACAGATTCCGGAAGGCCGCCGTACGTCAGATAGCTAAACCATGCGGAGCGGTCGTCCAGGTCCACTGCCGGCCGGTACTCGGAGAATGACAGCGGGCGGACGTTGATTTCGGTCCCCCTCCCTCTGAACTCGGTCACGAGGTCCGAGGACAGGAATTTGGAATTGCTGCCGGTGATGTATAAGTCGACGTTCTTTTTCCCGGCCAGTCCGTTCACGAAATCAACGAAATCCTCGGCGAACTGTATCTCGTCGATCATGACGTAGTATTCGGAGCTGTCTGTAATGCGCGAGGTCACTTCCCTGTACAGGGCGTCAGCGCTGCGGAGATGTCTGTTCTCTATCGAATCCAGGGCTATAGCGATTATATTGCCCTCGGGCACTCCCGACTCCAGAAGATGGCAGCGGAAGAGGTTGAAGATAAGATAGGATTTACCGCTGCGCCTGAGACCAGTTATTATCTTCACGCCGCCCTTGAATTGCAGCCTCTTCAGGCGTTCAAGATATCTGTCTCTCCTGATTTCCATGCTACCATTCCAAATATATTGGATATATCCAATAAATTCCGAATATAAAACCATTGAGATGTGCCGGAATCGCATCAAGATGCATTCGGAGCTGATTGCGGACGGACATGCGCGGGCACTGTAGACTCGTTCCGCTTCAATGACGCTCAGGATGCGGCTATGTCGAGACAGAAGTCCCGCAGGAACAGGTCTGATTGAGAATCAGTTCTAGAATCCCATCGTAGTAGTCCGTGCGTGCTTTGCAGGAATGTCCGAGATTACCACAATAATTCTTACTGGAGCGTCGGAGATGAAGAGGATGAATGTTGCGAGAATTGAAGAAGATAGTACGAAAAATCTATTTTCATTTTGGCTGCTTCGGGCTTCGCAAGTTACAAACGAAGGTTCAACAACGTCAAAAATGAGAACGCTGGCTATTAAAATGAAGAATGATAGTGGTCCCAATGAGATTTGAACTCATGACCTTCCGGTTATCAGCCGGACGCTCAAACCGTGCTAAGCTATGGGACCAGCAAAACTGCACATAGGTTTATTGTATATAACTGTTCCTACATGGCAAAAAACGGTCCAGCATCTTGATTATAAATGGGTCAGACGATGGCGGTGGCATGGAGACTACGTTCAGGGAATCGCGCCCGATACTTCCGAGGAAACTGTTCATGATCCTCGCCCTCGTTCTGGTCGCTACCGTCGCGTTCATGGCGATCATGCGCTATCTGATGAGGACGGACATGCCCGATTGGTCGCTTCCGGTCACGATCGCATTGTTCGCGATTCTATTGGTGGCGTGCGCCGTGCCCAAGCTCACAGTGGAATGCTTCCCAGACAGGATTTCCATAACGTATTTCTTCAGGAAGACGGAGATCCCGTTCGATCAGATAATCGACAAGAAATGCGGCGACACGAATCAGATAAGGAATTACGGCTCATGGAACATCAAAGGAGTGAAGCACAAGTTCTATTCCGTCATAGGCGACGATATGGGCGTCGCTATGAAGCTTATGGGCAAGAAGGTCGTCGTGGTCTCCACTGAAAGGATGGACGAGCTTTTCAATCTGATCCCGGTCAGCAAGGAGTGATGAGATGCCGACGTTCCATTGGATCAGGGTGCAGACTTTCTGCTATGCGACCGAGAGGCAGGAGCTTCTGGAGGAGACCATGGCGGAGCTGATCGGCTCCGACGAATTCACGGAGGACATCTCGGAGAGCGAGCACGGCGACACCATGCTCATCTTGGAGGCCCGTCTAACCAAGCAGAAGGAATTCCGCGCCCTTTTCTCCAGGCTCGGGCCGGAGATTCTGTCGTGGATCAAGGAGGACATGCCCAACAGGGTCGACGAGGATTGCATATTCTACATGCGTCTGGACAAGCAGAAGGCAGTCCAAGGAATCTACGAGGTGGCGCATCACGGCGATGTGATAGCAATAACCGCCAAGATACAGTCCCATCCCGCCAAGAAAGACGTGGCCGAAGGGATAATGGCGGAGTTCGTGGACTCACTTCTCGGCGGCTCCGTCTGAGAGCGTTTCCTTTCTGAATTCCGCTTCGATGACGCGCCTTCCCTTCACGCTTTTGACTGTTATGTCTGCTCCAGGTATGCTGACGCGATCGCCGCGGGAAGGCCCTCTGCCGAGCTTGTAGCAGATGAACCCGTTCACGGAGTAATCCTCGTATTCCTCGGGATCGAAGGGTATCTCCATCTTCTCCATCGCGTCATATATGTTTGCCGTTCCTTTGACGGTGAAAACCCCGTCCGACATGGCCGCAACGTCATGCTGCACCTCGTCGCTCTCGTCCCAGATGTCTCCCACGAGCTCTTCGAGAAGGTCCTCCATGGTGACGACGCCCATGGTCCCGCCGTACGAGTCCAGTACGACCGCCATGTGAATCTTGGATTTCTGGAAGTCCGCCAGAAGGCTGGCGATGCTTGCGGTCTCCGGGACCGATTTTATCGGCCTGACGATGTCGCGTATGTTCTCGGGCATGGTCCCTTTGAACGCTCTGGCATAGAATTCCTTGGCATAGATGATGCCGACGATGTTGTCGATGGTCTTGCTGTACGCTGGTATCCTGGAATAGCCGGTCTGCACGAAGACCTCTCCGATCTCCTCCGGAGTCATCTCGATGTCGACCGCGGCGACGTCCATCCTGGGGATGTAAACCTCCGAGACCTGGATGTCGTCGAATCTTATCGCCGATTTGATCAGCTCGCTCTCGCGCTCTTCGAGTATCCCCTCATCTTCGATCTCGTCGATCATGACCTCGAGCTCGTCCTCGGTCATGGTGGCGCCGGCGTCTTTCTTCGATATCACGCTCGTAAGCTTCCTGAACAGCCACGATATGGGGCTCAGGACGATTTCGAGGGCGCGTACGACCCCGCAGATTTTGCAGCAGATCTTCTCGGGGTATTGCTTCGCGAGGGATTTCGGGACGATCTCCCCGAAGATAAGGACCAGCACGGTCATCGCCACGGTGGACGCCATGGCTCCGGTCTCCGCTCCGAGTAGGATGGAGAACACCAGGGTCGCAATCGAGGTGCTGGCGATGTTGACCAGATTGTTCCCTATGAGTATTGTGGTGAGGAACTTGTCGTAATCTTCCAGGATGGAGACGGCTTTGCCGGCTTTCACATTCCCGTCCTGCTCCATTTTCTTGAGTCTGATGACGTTCGCGCTGGTGAAAGCCGTCTCGGACATCGAGAAGAACGATGAGCATACGATCAGCAAAGCTATGATTATCGCATAAATGAGGGTCAGGTCCATTTACGGGCGCACGCATCCCGTCAGAACGTAGAAGCAATTCAATTCGATTCCAACCTGGTTTCATTACGCGTTGGTTTGGATATAAGGGTTTTGCAAGTTTTCCTGCCGTTTTTATGAGGAAGGGACGAACTTGACCAATAGTTTAAAATCGATGCGCGATTGTTAACGGTCTGGTGCGATAATGGTCGCGGCTGAAATCAAATACGAGATAGTTGAGCAAATCGCGGTGCTATCCGAGAATTCCAAAGGTTGGACCAAAGAGCTGAATCTCATCAGCTGGAACGACAAAGATCCGAAATACGATATCAGGGACTGGTCCCCCGACCGCAAGATGAGAAAAGGAGTCACTCTCACCGAGGAAGAGGCTAAAGTACTCATGAAAGCCCTTGAGTCCAGGGGCTTCTGAGAAACTCTTGCATCCCATTTGGCGGCATAACCGTGGCAGTCTCCAGCGCCGAATATCTGGGGCGTTTCTTCGATGCCATGGATGCCGTCGAATCCGGCTCCCGCGGCGCGGTATCCGACGATAGGTGGCTGGCCGAGAACTATTCCGGCGAGTTTCTGCCGCTTCTGGAGCCTTATATCCGCGTCTCGGACGAGGCGATCGCCTACGAGACGATACTTCTTCTTGCCAACGTCAGGGAGCGCTCCATATCGCCGGAGATCGACGATCTCTTCAAAAGAGGGAAGGACTCCGTCCGCATGGCGTGCGCCGCTTATATCAAGACGATGGATGACGACGACGAGCTCATCCCGAAGCTTTTCGACGGCATAGAGCACAATGACGATCACGTCTTCTTCAATTCGGCTTCGAAATTGGCCAAGATAGCCCGCGCCGAGGACATGCCCCGCGTCAGGAGAACCTACGGGCACGTCCAGGGGAAGATGCGCTTGGCCATGAGGGAAGTCATCGAGGCCATAATCAGGCGCAACCCCTCCATGGAAGGGGAGAAATGGCTCTATCTGTCCGTTCCGGTCGCCCCGGACGAGAATTCTTTCGACAGATTCCTGGCCAAATCGAAGGAGTACATCGATGTCAGATACAGAAGCTCGGTTTTCCCGCGCAAAAACATACGCGTTTCAACATACAACAACGTGCGCGACGCGCTGATGACCATCAGGAAGCGTCTTTACAACGAGGAAGAGAACCTCAGATACTACGACATCGACAAGTCGGACCGCTTCGAGGAGCTGAGCGAACTTGCCGAGTGGGCGTCCATCGATCTTTCGGGAAAGACGGCGCTCAAAGACGATCGAGTCGGATGGATGCGTTTAAAGTTCAATTCTTATACGAGTAAAGCGATTTTGGGGCTAGGCGTTCCAGTACTCTTCCGTCTCTCGCTTCGGGTGAAGGAGTTTATTAGGATACCGAGGAATGAGAAAAATGGCTTACGGCGGATACAGAGACAACGACAGGGACAGGCCCAAAGAGTTCTTCGATGCGGTCTGCTCCGATTGCGGGAAGGAATGCAAAGTTCCCTTCAAGCCCACCCAGGGAAGGCCCGTGTACTGCAGGGATTGCTTCAGAAAGCACCAGCCTGATGACAGGGGCAGCAGAGACAGATCCAGATTCTGATTCTATAGCGACAGAGTCGCATCCAATCACAAGCCGGCCCAATGCCGGTCACTTTTTCTTTTTACCTTGCATCAAAGTCGCTTGGATGTCGTAAAGAGCGAAGAATTTCTGGAATGAGAAGCAGATCATCAGCATCGCCAAACCGACAATGAGAATCAGGATGCCGGGGAGCTTGGACCAGAAGAAAGCCACGGCTGCCCCGATGATAAATAAGACGGCGCCGACGGCCGCCAGATATTTGGATAGGCGGGCCCCACCTGCCAAATCCATCAGATTACCTGCGATCCGGTGAGGTTGCCTATGCCTTCGTCCCATATGCCGATGACTTTGAAAAGCCATACCGCGACGACTTTCATGTGCATCTTTTCCAGGTCGCGGGACATCTTGTCGACGACAGGACCCTCTTCGATGCGCTCCACGGCTTCGACTTTCAGAGAGTAGGCTTCCCTGCCTTTCCATACGAGTATCTCGGCGCGGGGGTTATTCTCCAGGTTGTCTGTGGTGCGGTACATGTACACCTCCGCAACGGCGATGGTATCGTTGGCGGTAGCAGTAAGGCTTCCGCAGACGATGGAATGGGCTTCCCCTTCGGGCGAGACAGTCGTGAGCACCTTGTTGGTGTCGGGATGGACGACCATCCTGAATACCGGTTCGGGCATATCTACCATGTTCTCGCCTCTGAGCGTCAGTTCTCGGCCCTTTTGTGGTTGAGGATGCCGAGTATGGCGAAGTAAATCGCGGATGCAGCTATGATGCAGAAGTAGTCGCTGAGTTCGAATACCATAGCCATAAGAACGCTTCGGCCTTAATTAATCCTTGTATGGTTGCCGCATTGTCGGGCGCCGCGGATGATCAAAGGTTTCCTGTCGCGTAATCCTTTTCATCCCACCAGTTCGGCATCGGAGCTGCGTTTTTTAGGGATTAATGATTAACATAGTCATAAATGTAATTTCACAACAAAATTACCGCCATATTTTGTCGATGATCGAACATATTTGCTATGTAACTTTGGAATTCAAAATATGAAGCTAAATGAGGGGAAGGGGCGGTATCGCATGGCCATTATAGCAAGGCGTATGCCGACGATTCTCGGCCCCAAAATTAAGAAGAAGTCACTCGGAGTCGTTCCCACCCGCGACAGGGACGAGATGCTGCACGACGAATTTCAGCTGGCCTCTCTCGTAGTACGGGATGGCGCTGCAATCGCACATGACGCCGGTCTTCGGGATGATCCTGCGTCTGATGGCATTGGATGGTCCGCCCACGTTGAGTCTCACCGTGCAGTCGCTGCATGCCATCGAGTTTCCGAACAGGCTGTGGCATTTCGTGCCTATGACGCTGTCTATGGGGCATCCGAAGGCCTTCTCCGCCGCGCGGTTCATCCACACTATGGTGTGCTCGGAATCATGGATTATGATTATATCATCCACAAGGTCGAGGATCATGTTCATGAGCTTCTCTGTGTAGATGTCCTGATTTCCATCTTCCATGGCCATAATCATGAATCCCAATCATACGATATAAACCATCCATCCGGGCCTCCGGCGAAGCAGACGTTTTCTACTCAACCGCTATCCCCCTGGCATGGACGTCATCGCCGTCAAAGATCTCAGAAAGTCCTACGGAGGGAATCCAGCCGTGGACGGGATATCGTTCTCGGTTCCGGAAGGCTCTTTCTTCGCCCTTTTGGGGCCCAACGGAGCCGGGAAATCGACCACGATATCCATTCTGTGCTCGATAATCCCGTGCGATTCCGGTTCGGCGGAGATATTCGGCAGGGATGCCATGGACCCATCCGCGAGGCGCGATATAGGCGTGGTCTTCCAGGATCCGATGATGGACAAACAGCTCACCGTCAGGGAGAACATCGCCCTCCGCGGAGGCATGTACGGGCTATCGGGCGGCGCTCTCGATGAGGCGGTCGGCAAGGCTATGAGATCCGCGGGGATAGAGGATCTGGCCGGAAGGAAATATGGTACGCTGTCGGGCGGACAGAGGCGCAGGGCGGACATAGCCAGGTCTTTGGTGCATGGGCCTCGCCTTCTCGTTCTGGATGAGCCCACATCAGGTTTAGATCCAAGCTCCCGCAGGCACATCTGGGATACGGTTTCGCGTCTGAACAGGGAAGAAGGGCTCACAGTGCTTCTTACCACGCATTATCTCGAGGAAGCTGCCGGGGCGGACGATGTGGTCATCATGGATCATGGGCGCATAGCCGCTCACGGGACGCCGGCGGAGATCAGGGAGAGGCATTCACAGGACAGGATGGAGATAATGGCATCCGATCCCGGCGCTGTCCGCTCCCATCTAGATTCCATAGGCGCGGATTATTCCGAGTCAAACTCCTCCTTCGAAGTATTTCTCGCGCGCACGCTGGATGCGATCCCGATCTTGGAGGCTCTGCAAGGCCAGATATCTGCCTTCGAGGTCCGCATGGGGACTCTGGACGACGCTTTCCTCAGGATAACGGGAGGGGATGCGGAATGAGCGGGACGATGTGTTTGGCCAAAAGGAATGTGATCTGCTTCTTCCGCGACAGATCCTCGGTGGCGTTCTCCCTTATGGCGGTGTTCATCCTCGTCGCGCTGTACCTCCTGTTCCTCCGCGGGAACCTTCTCGATTCCTACCCCGGAATGGAGAACCTCATAGACGCCTGGGTGATGGCCGGGATCGTGGCGATAATACCTGTCACGGCTTCCGCCGGCTGCCTCCAGACGATGGTCCAGGACAAGGCGGACGGAAGGATCCGCGACATCGAGGTGACCCCAATGCGCCCGGAGGAGATAGTCGCGGGGTATATGCTCAGCACATTCGCCGTCTGCTTCATCATGAGCGCCGTCTCTCTGGCGATATCTCTCGCGTATCTTCTGGCTGTAGGATGCCCGCTTTCTGCGTCCGGAGCCCTGATATCAGCGGCTTTGCTGGTTCCATCCTCCCTGTCGGGCGCCATCATCGTCTACGCTCTTACTTCTTTCATCAGGAGTCCCGGCGCTTTCTCAGGGTTTTTCGTGGCCATCAGCGTTCTCATCGGGTTTTTGGCGGGGATATACATGCCAATGGGAACCATGCCAGATGCGATGCGCATTGTGGGGACTTTGGTGCCTGCGACCCATATGGCCGCGATGTTCCGCTGCGGATTGGCGGGGGACGCGCTCGAAGCGCAATTCGCCGGCGCGCCATCCGAAGCGATATCTGAATTCCGTCTTGACATGGGATTCGACCTGTCCCTAGGAGGATTCGAGTTCGATGCGCTGTCCTCTTTGGCGTACGTTTTCGCTGTGTCATTGGCTTTCTTCATCCTGTCCGCAATAGCCGTGAGGGGGATCCGTTCGCGCGGCCGCATCCGATGGAATGTTTAAGAGCGCGGGTCCCTCAGAAGCGGCGGGATGGCCGCATCCAACGCGACTTCTGGGGCATTCCGAATTGCGCAGATTGTGTCAATGTGCTGATAGATATTTTTATATCAGAGTCACGATTGGGACGGCAATGTGCTACGATGTCGTCATAATAGGAGCAGGTCCCGCTGGATTGACCGCGGGGATCTACGCCAGATCGAAGATGATGAAGACTCTCATCCTCGATTCGGGACGCGTCGGAGGGCAGTTGGTCAGCCTGTACCCCGAAAAAGGTATCCACAATTATCCCGGATTCGAGACCGTGCAGGCCAGGAAGCTTTCTGACAAGCTGTATGCCCAGGCCGAGACGGTCGGATGCGATATCAAAGAGAACGAGAAGGCGAACGAGATCGAGAACGGGGACCAAGAGCTCCTCGTGATCACCTCAAAAGATACCTATCACGCCAAATCCGTCGTCGTTGCCATCGGGATGGGCAGCTTCAAGCCCAAGAAGATGGGGTGCCCCGGAGAGGACGAGTTCTTCGGCAAAGGGGTCACATACCTTCTTCCCGCCAAGGAGGAGCTCGTCGGCAAGAAAGTGACCATGTTCGGCGGAGGGAACAGCGCCATAGACATGGCTTTGGTGGCAGATTCCGTCACCGACACCACGATCGTCCACCGCAGGCCTGATTTCAGGGCCGACGAGGGTACGGTCAAAGAACTCGAGAAGAGCGGGGTCAAGAAGATCATGTCCGCCAATCTCGTGTCGATCAACGGTACCGATAAGGTCGAGTCCGTCACCATCTCGCAGGACGGCAAAGAGATGGTCATCCCGACTGATCTGGCTGTCATCAACATAGGGATATCTGCGGATCTGGAGGATCTCAAGCGCTGGAATCTCGAGCTCACTCCGGACGGACTCGTGAAGGTCGGCCCTGACATGTCCACCAACCGCCCCGGAATTTTCGCGTGCGGTGATGCCGTGTCGTATCCCGGCAAATTCAAGCAGATCACTACCGCCTGCGGGGAAGCCACCACAGCGATCCTAATGGCGTATAAATTCGTCAAGAAGCCTTATTGGGCTTGATCCCGGGGGATTTTCCTCCGGTTTTTTCCTTTTCATTTCAGCCGTCGAGGTCGCGCCATCCATTTATGTCAGGCGAGACTTTCAATCGGAGCGAAAACTGCCAAGTCCATAGGCAGCATCGAAGTTTTATCTCAATCGATGAGGATACGAAGGAACTAAGGCGGTATTCTGTTATATCCGCAACCTAATCTGGCCGGCATGCCAATCACGCCGGGAACGGGCCGTTTAGCCGCCGATTCTTATGAATGCTTTCGCGGATCGTTCCGCAGAGGCTATCTGATCGCCGAGAACGGGATGATCGTGGAGGAGGGGGAAGGCCCATGCCCCGAGCCGACGGACATTAAGGTCGCTCTTTTTCCAGGGGCCGTGAACGCCCATACGCATTGCGCGGACTATGGCTTGGAGGTGCCTGACGGCCTCTCGATCGAGGAATTGGTGGCCCCTCCCGACGGTCTGAAGCATAAGTTCCTGGCTTCGGCGCCCCCCGAGTTCGTCTCTGATTGCATGCAGAGGTTCGCGGCCGATTCTTTCGGCTACGGCGCGGCAACCTTCATAGATTTCAGGGAAGGCGGAGCGGAGGGCTGCAGGCTTCTGAGGGAATCCGTTCCCGACGCGATGATCATGGGCCGTCCCATCTCCAAGGAATTCGATCCGGAGGAGATGGAGGCGCTGATGCTGTGGGCGGACGGCATAGGTCTGCCAAGCGTTTCCGATATGCCTATGGGATATGTGGAAGCCGTCGCAGATTTCGCCAGGGAGAGAAAGGTGCCGTTCGCCTTGCATGCCAGCGAGAGGGTCCGCGAGGATATTGATTTCATTCTCTCCCTGGATCCCGCGTTCATTGTCCATATGAGCGAGGCCGACGATTCCGATTTCTTGAAATGCGCCGAAGCGGAGGTCCCCATAGTGGTTTGCCCCGGTTCCAACGCTTATTTCGGCATCGACCCTCCGCTGGCCCGCATGGAAGCCTGCGGCGTCACTATGGCCTTGGGTACGGACAACGGTATGCTCAGAGTCCCGGATTTGGCCGCCGAAGCCAATCTGTTCGTAAGGGCCATGGCGAAGCAAGGAGGGGACTCCGCATCGGTTTTCGGCACTTTTTCATCGCTAAATAGCAAGTTATTAAATCAGAATATAAGAATAAGCGAAGCAATCCAAGGACAGTGCTTGGCAGTCCCGTTCGAAGGCGAACCTTCCGCGGAGAGCATATTCCGCGTCGGCGCCCCAAGCTTTCCCTTGACAAGAAAAAGAGGTGGATTACATGGAGTTCAAGAACATACTCGTTCCCACTGACGGAAGCGAATATACAAAGTCGGCCGTCAGAGCAGCCGTAGATTTCGCCAAGCAAACCGGCGGAAAGATCACGGCGCTTTATGTGCTTGATCAGACGATGATTTCCAATATGCCTATGGACGCGGCCGTCAGGAACGTTTACGATGCTCTCGCGGCCGAAGGCAAAGAGGCTGTCGACGTGGTCAAGGACCTCGCCGCCGAGGCCGGAGTCCCGGTGGAGATATCGATAAAGGAAGGCTCGCCGGTGAAGGTGATTCTGGACGAGTCATCCAAATACGACATCATAATCATGGGGACCCTCGGACGGACAGGAATGTCCAAGCTGCTCATGGGAAGCGTGGCGGAAAGGGTCGTAAGGGCCTCTTCGTGTCCGGTCCTAGTGGTCAGGGCTTCTGAAGCGGGGAATTGAATTGCTTGGAAAGACCGTCGCAGACATAATGACGCCGGCCCCGATCGTCGCCGAAGTCCCCGGAACGCGCAACGACGCCATCAACCTGATGGTCAGGAACAAGCTCACCGGATTGCCGGTTGTCCGCGCGGACGATGGGAAGCTGGTGGGGATCGTCTCCAGGAAAGACGTTTTCCGCGACACCAAAGAGGATCAGCTGTCGCTCATAATGAAGACGAACATCACTTCGATCTCCTACGACCGTCCGATCGAGGAGGCCGCGGAGATCCTGCTCAAGAACAGGTTCCACAGGCTCCCGGTCATCAAGGACTCCAAGCTCGTCGGCATCGTCACCCCTACGGATCTTCTCCGCCAGGCAAGGTCGATAAAGACGGACATCGTCGCGGAGAAGCTCATCAGGACCACTTGCGTCACCGCTTACGAGGAGAGCCCTCTCGCGTACACCATCGCGGCAATGAGGATCAGCGACGTCACCGCGGTTCCCGTTCTGGACGCCCACGGAAAGCTCGTCGGGATATTCACAGACCGCGACCTGTTCACCGACCAGATGAAAGAGTCGGAAACCCTCAAGTCTATGGGCATCGCCAGCGGCTCAGACTACGCGGGATACAGGAACGTCCTTCCGCTTTTCTATTCCGTAGACGAGAAGTATTTCGATGACAGGAAGGTCAGCGATTACATGGTAAGAGATCCCATAACCGTCTACAAGAAGACGAATGGGGCGGACATCGCCAAGATGATGCTCGACTACGATTTCGGGCAGATACCGGTTCGCGGCAACAAGGAAGAACTCGTCGGAATGATATATGACATCGACGTTCTGCGCGTGATCACAGGTAATTTAGATGACTGACGCGAACAGCAACGATCTCATGTCCCTCTGCAAACGCAGGGGATTCATCTGGCCTTCCTTCGAGCTTTACGGAGGGGTAGCCGGCATGTACGATTACGGGCCCCTCGGATGCGCCCTCAGGAACAACATTGTGGAGATGTGGAGGGCCATCTACAAAGGCAGGGAAGGATTCGTCGAGATCGATTCCGAGACCGTGAACCCTCGCGAGGTTCTCGCGGCATCGGGCCATGTTGAGAATTTCGCCGACCTCATCACCTACTGCCAGAATTGCAACGCGCCCTACAGGGCCGACCACATGGTCAAGGGATTCTATGACAATCCCGACGTCCTCACCCCCAAGCAGCTGGAGGAGGCATTCGCCAAGCACGGGATAAAGTGTCCGGCATGCGGAGGGGACCTCGGCCCGGTAGGAGAGTTCAACCTGATGTTCAGGACCAACATCGGCCCCGGCTCCGCTCGCGTCGGATATCTCAGGCCGGAGACCGCCCAGGGCATATTCGTCAACTATCCCAATCTGTACAGATACAACAGGGAGAAGCTCCCGCTCGGCGTGATCCAGACCGGAAGGAGCTACAGGAACGAGATCGCGCCCCGCCAGGGCATGATCCGCATGAGGGAGTTCAACCAGATGGAGGTCGAACTCTTCGTGGATCCCGATGACAAGGATTGGGCCAGATTCTCCGAGATAGAGAACGAGGCCCTCGATCTGATCCCCAACACGACCCTTCAGCCGGTCACCATGACCGTCAAGGAAGCGGTCGAGAAGGGCGTCATCGCCAACCGCGTTCTCGCTTATTTCGTATACACCACCAAGCAGCTCCTCACCGGGCTGGGGATCGACCCTTCCAGGCTCAGATTCAGGGAGCACGAGAAGGATGAGATGGCCCATTACGCCGCCGATTGCTGGGATGCTGAAGCCCTCCTATCCTACGGATGGACGGAGATAGTGGGCATCGCCGACAGGGGATCTTGGGATCTCTCCAGGCACGCCCAGTTCTCAGGCGCGGACCTCACCCACCTCAAGAGGTTCGACGAGCCCAAGGAGATGGAGGTCGAGAAGGTCGCCGCCAAGCACAAGGCGCTCGGGCCCGCCTTCAAAGGCAAAGCGAAGGACATCGCCGCCGCCATGGAGAAGATGCAGCCCTCCGATGTGAAGGACGGCAAGCTGACCATCAGCGTGGGCGGGGAAGAGATCGTCCTCGGAGAGGAATACTTCGAGATAGTGAGGAGAACGGAGAAAGTCGCAGGGATACGCGTGATCCCCCATGTGATCGAGCCTTCCCACGGATTAGACAGAATTTTCTACTCCCTGCTCGAGCACGCGTTCTGCCAGGGCGAAGACGGATACACAGTCCTGAAGCTTGTCCCAGCCGTCGCACCCATCAAAGTCGGGGTGTTCCCGCTGATGGAGAAGGACGGTCTTGACACCATGGCCAAAGAAATCTATGAGAAGGTCCACACCCACAGGGTGGAGGCTTACTACGACGGCTCCGGGACCATCGGGAAGAGATACGCCCGCATGGACGAGGTCGGGACTCCCTGGTGCATAACCGTGGATTACGACTCCCTCAAGGATGGCACCGTCACCATAAGGGACAGGGATTCCACCGAGCAGAAGCGCATAAAAGCGCAGGAAGCCGCAGCCATTATCGACTCCCTTTTAGCGGGAAAGCCTTTCGCCGAACTTTGAATATTTAAGCTCTTTTGAAGGGGGAAAGTTGGATTCGAAGTCCAACTCCCTCTTAACATCATTTTTATGGGGATGGATGAATGGCCCTTCCCTCCCAGTCTTCCCCGATGCGATTCCATCGACAAGTATTAAATTCCCATCCAACCGATTTCTTATCCAGAGGTGCAAGACATGGCTGTTAAGGACCTAGAAGATCTCAAGAAGCTTTCTATGCTCAGGTCGCAGATCGACGGAATCTCCGTCGAGAGGATCATGTCCGAGGACTTCCCGGTGGTCTCGCCGGAGGACCGCATCGCAGATGTGCTTTCGGTTATGAAGAAGACCAGATACCAGGACGTTCCCGTGGTCGACCAGGGCGAATTGTTGGGTATGGTGAGCTATTCATCGATACTCAGAAAGAAGAGTCTATCTTTGGATGCGAAGGTCAAGGGCCTGATACGCAATTTCCCGGCGGTCACCGCTGACATGGAGATAACCAGGATCGCAGAGCTGATAGTCACCAACAACTGCAGGCAGCTCCCGATTCTGAGCGGGAAGAAGATCGTGGGCATAATCGAGAGGAACAGGCTGATAGAGATTGTCAGGGACATACGCGCCCTGAAGGAGATCAAGGTCTGGGAGATAATGAGCAACCCGGTGCAATCCGTCAAGGTCAACGATCTCATGGACGACGCTTTGGACCTGATGATCCGCGAGGATTACAGGTCGGTGCCAGTGGTCGACGATCAGAACCACGTCACCGGAATAGTCGGGATGAGAGAGATCATCGACAACAACTGGAAGAAGGAGAACAAGTCCATCGCAGATTTGGAGAAGAGCTCCCGCTCCCAGATTACCGTGGAATCCATCGCGACCACCTCGGCTACCGTCATCGAATGGGATTGCGACATTGCCGAGGCCGTCGACCTCATGGTCGAGAACAAGTTCTCCTCGCTGCCGGTGGTGGAAGGAAGGAACCTGGTCGGTATAATCACCGAGTTCGACATATTGGAGCTCATATCCGCGTGCAGGGAGAGGGATATGCTCTTCGTGCAGATCAGCGGATTGGAGGACGATGAGAAGCACATGGTGGAGCCCATCTACGCCGACATAGAGGCGATGGTGTCGAAGATCTCCAAGATATACAAGCCGGAATCCCTGACGATGCACGTATCCAGATACAACGACGTCGGCGGATCCTACAAGTACAGCGTCAGCGCGAGGCTGTTCATCAACGGAACCGCCGTCCTCTCCAAGGAGGTCGGATGGGATCTGGTGCAGACCTGCTCCAGCCTGATCAAGAAGCTAGAGGATTCCGTCATCAACATGAAGGACTCCAAGGTCACCTTCCGCAAGAGGAAGAAGTGAGGTCCCGGGGGGCTCTGCCCCCAAAACCATTCTGTCGCGGGGCCTTCGGGCTCCGGACGTTTTTAGTTTAATTTTGATTGCGCTGCATTAGCAGCTATTTATTTGCGATATGAGGATTGCATATGATGCCCAACCATGATGTTTCGGTATCTGCATGTTCCGAAATATGCGGAGAGGCGGAAGCATTCCAATAATCGCACTCTTGAAAGGAGATTTAGTCTGATGACGGATTATAAATGTTGTCTGGTGATGGCTTTATTAGCCATTGCAGGTGGGATGTTGGTTTTGGCGGACTCGGTCGACGCCACATCAACTGGAACTTGCGGAGATAATGTTACTTGGTATCTTGACGATAGCGGCAATTTAACCATTTCCGGATCAGGAGAGATGGTGGATTACAGCTATTCTGATTCTATTCCCTGGGGACAAAGCATAAAGACAGTAACCATTGAAAATGGGGTAACTTCTGTTGGAAGCCGTGCTTTTTACGGATGCACTCTTTTATCATCGCTGGTGCTGCCCGATTCTTTGACAGAAATCGGGTGGTTGGCGTTTTCAGGCTGCACATCTCTGGCATCCGTGACCATACCCGATTCTGTTACATACATATGGTCGGATGCTTTCTCTGATTGCACATCAATGACGTCTATATTCGTTGACCCTAAGAATACAAAATATAGCTCATTAGACGGCGTTCTTTTCGATAAAGACAGAATCACTCTGAAAAAATACCCTATCGGAAAGCAGGACAGCGAATATGTGATTCCGATCACAGTGATGTCCATCGGAAGCAATGCATTTTCTGGTTGCGAATCCTTGATGTCAGTTATAATTCCGGATTTTGTAACGTTAATCGATGATTATGCTTTTTATAACTGTAAAAATTTGGAATCTGTAAGTTTAGGTAAATCGGTAACGGAAATAGATTTTTGTTCATTCGAGAATTGTACTTCATTATCATCTTTAATAATGCCTGAATCGGTAAAAACTATTGGCAGTTATGCGTTTAATGGGTGTTCATCTCTGGCATCAGTAGTTATTCCGAATTCCGTGACCTCGATTGGGAGCAGTGCGTTTAGTGGTTGCGAATCCCTCTCTTCCATATCCATTCCTGATTCTGTGATCGACATTGGAAGCAGTGCGTTTTCTGAATGTATATCCTTAGAATCATTGGAAATATCACATTCAGTGACGTCCATCGGTTCATCAGTATTTGATGGGTGCACATCCTTGGTTTCAGTAAATGTCCCCGATTCCGTGACATCCATCGGGAATTGGGCCTTTTACAATTGTGGCTCCCTATCGTCGATATCTATACCTGATTCCGTGACATCGTTAGGGAAACATGCGTTCGGAAATTGCGAGTCTCTGTCGTCTATATCCATTCCCGATTCCGTGACATCTATAGAAAGTGGTGCTTTTTCTGGCTGTGATTCCCTGAAATCTTTGGATATTCCGCGTTATGTGACGTCCATTGGTGACTCAGTATTTGATGGGTGCACATCCTTGGTTTCAGTAAATGTCCCCGATTCCGTGACATCCATCGGGAATTGGGCTTTTTACAGCTGTGAATCCCTGTCTTCGATATCTATACCTGATTCTGTGACATCCTTAGGGGAATATGCGTTCGGAAATTGCGACTCCCTGCAATCAATAGTCATTCCCGATTTCGTGGCATCCATAGGAGATAATGCGTTTTCTGGCTGTGATTCCCTGAAATCCGTGGAGATCTCGCGTTATGTAACGTCTCTTGGTGACTCTGTATTCAGCAGATGTATATCCCTTGCTTCAATAATCATTCCGGATTCCGTGATTTCCATAGGGGATTGGGCTTTCTACGACTGCGAATCCTTGCTGTCGATATCTATTCCGGACTCCGTGACTTCGATTGGAAGTTATTCGTTCGCCTATTGTGAATTATTGATGTATCTCTCAATAGGGAATTCTGTAATGTCCATCGGGGACAAAGCGTTCTATTATTGTGAATCGTTGATGTCGGTATTCGTACCAGATTCTTTGATTTCCATCCAGGACACGGCATTTTCAGTGAGTTTCTACAGAGGAGCAGATCAGCTGGATTGCAGTTCTCTCTCCGGACATATGTTCACAGGATCTGGAGATGGAAAACTGTACGATAGGGGTTCTTTGTTCTCCACTTCTGTGAAGAATGGTGAGGCTACGTTGAATGGCTTCGGCTCAGATTATGTAGGCCCCAAGGAAACGCTTAGGGTCCCATCGAAATACTGTGGGTATCCTGTAACCTTCATAGCTGATAAGGCATTTTATGGATGCGAAAATCTAAAGCAGGCATTCATCCCAGACTCTGTGAGAAGCATAGGGAATTACTCATTCTATAAGTGTTCCTCCTTAGAATTCATCGGTCTCGGATCTGTGGAGTCAGTGGGTTTGAAATCGTTTTCTTACTGCCAGTCCTTGAAGGATATCCAGTTGCCAACGACTCTCAAGAGAGTCGGGGGCTATGCATTCTTCAGTTGCGGCCTGACATCGATTACGATACCTGGGGATGATGTCATCCTCGAAGCCAGCGCATTCAGCGCATGCAAAAACATGAGCGAAATACGCTTTACAGGCCACGGCACTGTCATAGGGACCAACGCGTTCTATAATAACAATGGTGTTTCCAGCGTAGATCTCTTGACGGTAGCTCAAGTAGGGTTCAAGTCGTTCCCGTACTGCTACGGGCTCACATCTGTGACAATCCCGAGCAACGTATCTGTCGTGAGCGAGTACGCTTTCTTCAATTGTGTTAATTTGAAGGAGCTCATAGTCGAGGAAGGGGTTAGAAAAATCGGAAAGAGTGCATTCAGCGGGTGTACAGGTCTTGAAAGTGTGACCCTCCCCGGATCTTTGACGTACATAGGGACCAACGCGTTCCATGGTGTGAAGTTTATTGGGATCGATGGGAAGACGATGGATCAGAACCTTAAGCTCCGTGGGCATTTGTACGTTGGATCTGGAAAGGTTCTGCGCATGACTGCCGAGCTTATTGACGGAGAAGCGTTCTCTGTTGGCAATCTGGATTTGGAGATCACGTCAGCCGAGTCCCACGAGGCTTCCATAATCGGGTATCGCGGTAAGGTCACTGACATTCCATCATCCGTTATTTACAAAGGATGGGACGTGTCTGTGACATCTGTCGCAGATAAGGCGTTTTATGGCTGCGAAACTCTGAAGACCGCAAATTTAGTCAATGTGAAGTCAATTGGCATGAAAGCCTTTGCTAATTGCCTCTCGTTAGAAAGTGTAGAGTTTGGCACCGTTCTCTCTTCTCTGGGTGCTTACGCGTTCTACGGTCTGTCGTTTTATGACGGCAAGTCAAAACTCGCGGTGTCTCCTGAGACTCTTGGCGGAAACTCGTTCGCAGGCTCCGGAAAGATTTTAAGGATGACTGGAGGGCTCGCGGTCGGAGATAGGTTCTCTTTGGACGGTCTCGATTACTGCGTAACCTCTGTAGTTGATCTTGAGGTCTGTGTTACCGGATTCAGCGGATCAGTACTCTCGGTACCCGCAAATGTGACATATAACGGAGTGTCGATTTCGGTGACATCTGTCGCGGATAAGGCATTTTACGGCTGCGAAACCTTGAGAGTTGCGGATCTGAGTAATGTCAAGTCCATAGGCATGAAAGCATTCGCCAATTGTTCATCAATAAGAAGTGTAGAATTTGGGCATGATTTGGAATCAATCGGAGCATATGCCTTCTACGGTCTGTCGTTCTACGATGGGGATACCAAGATTTCTTTGTCTCCCGAGTCTTTGAGCGGGCATTCGTTCTCCGGAATAGTGCCGAAGCTTTATCTGGAGTCCTGAATTTAATGGGCTTTCAGGCCCTCTATTTAATTATGTGCTCAGCACATATGGTTGGAGTCTTCGGATTCCAACCAAACATTTTGTAGACCGGTCTTCGGTCTTGATTATCTCTTGAAGAATACTATGTCGCGGCGCGCCGGATCAGGATTTGGATTCCACGGCCTCCAGGAGCCAGCCCACGACGTCAGTTCCGACCTTAATGATGCTTCCTTCATGAAGGTCGAGTTTGGCTTTGTAGTTGGCCGTGGTGAGCGCCTTGACCTGGATCTCATGCTCTCCAGGGGTCGTCTCGAAGAATATGCTCTCTCCGTTCTTGATTTTGCCCACTTCTGCGCCGTCGACGATCACTTTGGGGTTGACCCTGACGAATATGATGTAATTCGCGGGGCGCCAAACCTCCACTTTTATCTTTCCTTCCGATGCGATTGTCCCACACCCCCGGAGTGCGTGCTAAGAAACGTCGCGTTCCATATTTATCAGTGAGGATGGGGCGGGTTCTTGCTGCGGTAAATAAGGAGATAATCGGGTGCTGCGAACCGTCAGAATGGTGGAAGCTTTTCAGCCTCAAGCCATTTCTTAGTTCCCGCCACCACTATGTTTTTGAATTGTCCGAGGTATGATTCCAATCTGTTCCGCACAGAGTCCAGGAGCATTTTTTATTTCCTGATCCTATATGCATGTTATATGCGGTTCTAGCGCATGTTATATGAGGTTTGCATATGGCAATCAAATCGATCGCTCCCTTTCCCGATCATTCCGGAGGTCTGGAGGAGGGAGGAACTCGCATTCCATCCTCCAGCGGCGGCCATGCCTCGAGACGCAACGGCCCCGGGATGCTGGCGGTCTTGGCGCTGATGCTGATCGCGGCCGCCGCCATGATACCGATGTCCCCTCTGTTCGATGAGTATGATGCTTCGTCGTCAGGAACCTGCGGAGAAAACCTGTCTTGGAATCTTGATAGAAGCGGAAATTTGGTCATATCGGGCTCAGGGCCGATGGACGATTACTCGATCAATTCCCCCTGGGCGGACAATCGCATCAAATCTGTGACCATAGAAGATCAGGTGACTTCCATAGGGAGCTATGCGTTCTTCGGATGTTCATATCTCAGAACGATTTCGATGCCAGATTCCATAGTATCTATAGGGAGCTATGCGTTCTTCGGTTGCTCAAACCTGGGATCGATTTCGATTCCAGGGCATGTCGTATCCATCGGCGAACAGTCGTTCGTAGGTACCCCCATAAAATCCCTGGCCATACCGGATTCCGCGGATTCCATAGGCGATTATGCGTTCTCCGGCTGCGATTCTTTGGAATCCGTGTCAATCGGAAATTCCGTCGGGCGCATAGGCGATTATGCGTTCTACGGATGCGATTTGCTGGAGTCCGTGTCCTTCGGGAGTTCGGTGGCACGCATCGGGGCATGGGCATTTTCCGATTGCGTCTCTTTGGCGTCCGTCGACATACCCTGTTCCGCGGAGTCCATCGGAGACGGCGCATTCTGCGGCTGCTCTTCTCTGGAATCGATAGCGGTGGATCAGGAGAACGCGAAGTACAGCTCGTCCGACGGCGTCCTTTTCGACAAAGACAAGACTCTGCTGATAGCCTATCCGGCCGGAAAGCAGGATTATGTGTACGAAATCCCCTCATCCGTCGGATTGATCGGCATCCGCGCGTTCTTCCGCTGCGATCATCTGGCATCTGTGGGCATCCCCGATTCCGTAGCGTCCATCGGGAGCTATGCGTTCTTCGGATGCGGTTCTCTGGTATCCGCCGCTATCCCCTCATCCGTCGCATCGATTGGCGACTGGGCATTTTCCGAATGCGGTTCTCTGGCTTCCCTGACGATCGGGGACTCCGCGGGACCCATTGGGATCGGCGCTTTCGACAACTGTGTTTCTCTGTCTTATATTGCGATCGGGGATTCCGTGGGGCCGATAGGGGCATATGCGTTCTACGGACTGGAATTCTACGCGGGAACGTCTCTGCTCGATTACGGTTCCCTTCCGGGCCATACATTCGCGGGCTCCGGAGACGGCAAGCTGTACTCCAGCGATTCGGAGCTTTCCTATTCCGTGAGGGATGGCGAGGCCATCCTGAACGGATTCGGAGCAGGATATGCCGGAGCCAGGGATATCGTCGCGATCCCGTCGGAATACAATGGGTATCCCGTGACGTCCATCGCGAGCAAGGCATTCTACGGCTGCGCAGATCTGAAGCATGTGACCATACCGGCTTCGGTGAAGACTATAGGAAGCTATGCGTTCTACAGGTGCACATCCTTGGAATCTGTGAGCCTGGGGTTAGTTGAATCCGTCGGGCTGAAATCATTCTCCTATTGCCAGTCCCTTACAGACATATCCATACCCAGCACCCTCAAGAAAATCGGAAGCTACGCGTTCTTCAGCTGCGGTCTGACCTCTATCACTATACCCGGGGACGACGTCGTTCTGGAAGCCAGCGCATTCAGCGCGTGCAAGAACATGAAGGACATACGCTTCATCGGCCATGGGGCGGTCATAGGAACTAACGCCTTCTACAATAACAACGGGGTGTCCAGCGTAGATCTTTCCACCGTGGCTTCTGTGGGATTCAAGGCGTTCCCGTACTGCAATGGGCTGACATCTCTGACGATCCCCAGCAATATCTCCGTGGTAAGCGAGTACGCTTTCTTCAACTGCATCAATCTAAAGGATCTCACGGTTGAGGATGGGGTAAGGAAGATAGGGAAGAGTGCTTTCAGCGGATGCAAATCCCTGGAGAACGTGTATCTGTCTAAATCTCTGATATATATAGGGCCCAATGCTTTCTACGGGATTACTTTCAAAGATTTCAATGGGAATGTGATGGAACATACCCTGAAGCTCCGTGGACATACGTACGTCGAATCGGGCAAGGCCCTTTGCATGCTGGAGGATCTCATTGATGGCGAGCAGTTCTCGGTCGATGGGCTGGACTATACAATTATCTCCGCTGATTTCCGCAAGGCATCTATTACCGGATATTCGGATGCGGTTTCTGTCGCTCCCTCTTCAGTGGTATACAAGGGATGGGAGATTTCGGTGGCATCCATCGCGGACAAAGCATTCTACAAATGCGGCACTTTGGTCTCGGCAGATTTGAAGAATGTGGAATCCATTGGCATGAAAGCTTTCGCCAATTGCTATTCGCTTCAAAGCATAGAATTCGGCGGGAATCTGGATAGCATGGGCCCTTATGCGTTTTATGGGCTGTCATTCTACGATGGGAAGTCGAAGCTGACGGCATCCCCGGAGACGCTGAAAGGCCATGAGTTCTCGGGAGCTGCTCCGAAGTTATATCTCGTATCCTGAATAAAAGGGGCTGAAATGCCCCAAACCCCTTTTTACAGATAATATGCAGTCTTATCGAAAAAGAACATTTCAATGCTCATTATTGACATTATTTTGAGGAAAAGGGTATTGCGATGCTCCTTTATGCGAAGTTGAAGGTATCAGATTAAGGATGAGATACCGAGGGCGCAGCATCTTTATGAGTTTGAAGATGGAAGGACAGTCCGCACAGCTGAATCCGAGCTCTGGCGCAGCCATCCGCTCTTTTTGACACCCATTATATATGTTTTCAATAATGCATGGCCGTTAGTCATGGCACAGTACGACTCAGCTTCCATAGAGAAACGCTGGCAGGATATGTGGGATTCGGAGGCGGTCTACCGTTTCGACCCCAAATCCGATAAGCCCGTGTTCAGCATCGACAATCCCCCCAGGTATACTTCCGGGCCGCTCCATCTCGGGCACGCCACAGGGTATTCTCTGATCGATTTCGCCGCCCGCTTCAGGAGGATGAGAGGCTACAACGTGTTCTTCCCCCTTTGCTTCGACGTCAACGGGACTCCTATAGAGGTCAAGGTGGAGAAGAAGCACCACATCACCAAGCTCGACACTCCCAGGCAGGAATACAGGAGGCTGTGCGAGGAGTATGCCAACGGTTTCATCGCGCAGATGACCGAGGACTTCAAGATGCTCGGGGAGTCCATGGATCCCAGCATCTATTACCAGACTGACGCTCCATATTACAGGAAGATCACCCAGCTTTCCTTCGTGAATCTTTTCAAAAGGGGTCTCGTGTACAAGGCGAACTTCCCCGTCAATTGGTGCCCCGGGTGCATGACCGCCCTCGCCGACGCGGAAGTCGAGTATAGGGACAACGTAAACAAGCTGAATTACATCAAATTCATGGTCGCCGATTCCGGCAAGGAGGACGATTACGTTCTCGTCGCGACCACAAGGCCTGAGCTGCTCTGCACATGCAAGGTCGTCGCCGTCAACCCTGAGGACAAGGAGAAAGCCCATCTCGTCGGCAAGGAGCTCATCACTCCGCTTTATGGGAGGAGGGTCAAAGTCATCTCCGATCCCGCCGTCAAGCTCGACTACGGAACCGGAAACGTGATGATATGCACCATCGGGGACAAGGACGACCTCATGTGGGTCATGAAATACCGTCTCCCCATGGAGAAAGGCATCGACGAGAGCGGGAAGATGACCGAACTCTCCGGGAAGTACGCAGGCATGCCGGTTCTCGAGGCGAGGGAAGCCGCGATCGAAGATCTCCGCGCTGCCGGCCTTCTCGTGAAGCAGGAGGACAACCCCCAGCAGGTCTCCATCTGCTGGAGATGCCACACGCCCATCGAATTTCTTCAGGTTCCCCAGTGGTTCCTCAAGACCACTTCATTCAAAGACGCCATCCTCAAGAGGGCCGACGAGATCGGTTGGCATCCTGAATTCATGAAGACCAGGCTCCGCGATTGGACCAACTCCTTGGAATGGGATTGGGTCCTCAGCAGGCAGAGGGTCTTCGCCACTCCGATCCCAATCTGGGAATGCGAATCCTGCGGGCATGCCATCTGCGCCACCGAGGAGCAGTGCTATGTCGATCCCGTTTTCGACGCTCCTCCGGTGGAGAAGTGCCCGAAATGCGGCGGGAAGCTCATCGGATGCCCTGATGTGTTCGACACATGGATGGATTCTTCCGGTTCCTCTCTTTACAACACATTCTGGGGCAGGGACGAGGAGCTCCACAAGAAGCTTTTCCCCATGAGCCTCAGGCCCCAGTCCCACGACATCATCAGGACCTGGGCGTTCTATTCGATCCTCAGGGCGGAGCAGATCGAGGAGAGCATCCCCTGGAAGGACATCATGATCCACGGGTTCATCATGGCACCTGACGGGACCCCGATGCACTCCTCCATCGGGAACGTCATCGATCCCATCCCGATCCTGAAGAACTACGGCGCAGATGCGCTGAGATACTACGCGGCCACATGCTCCCTCGGAATCGACCACGCATTCAGGGAGAAGGATGTCATCCGCGGCAGGAAGCTCTGCAACAAAGTGTTCAACCTCGGGCAGTTCGCCGGAAGATTCCTGTCTGATGTTCCTAAAGAATGCTCCGAGCTCAGGGTATCCGACAGGTGGATAATCAGCAGGTACACGGAGGTCCTCAAGACCGTCACCTCCTGCCTGGAGGAGTACCAGTTCGACAAGGCCATGAGGGAAGTCGAAGGCTTCATCTGGCACGAGTTCGCCGACAATTACGTCGAGATGGTGAAGGCGAGGAACGATCCCGCCGTCAGGTACACAATATACAACGTGTTCCTCGGAAGCATAAAGATGCTCGCTCCTTTCATGCCCCACGTCACCGAGGATGTGTACCAGGAGCATTTCAAAGCGGTGGACGGATGCAGAAGCGTCCATCTGACTCCTTGGCCCGAACCCATGTTCATAGACAAAGATGCCGAGGCCGCCGGAGAGAAGCTCAAAGACGTCCTGGCGGAGATACGCTCCTGGAAGTCGGAGAAGAAGATACCGCTCAACGCCGAGCTCTCTTTGGTCGAGTTCGTGGGCGCTGATGCCAAGGATTTGGAATGCGCCGCGGACGACATAAAGGAGACCACCAAAGCGAAGGAGGTAAGGATCGCGCCCGAAGCCCGCCTCACCGAAGAGGTGGCCGGCGTCAAACCCGTCCATTCCAAGCTGGGGCCGGCCTTCAAAGCCAAGGCCAAAGCGATAGTCTCGGCCATAGCGTCCATGGATCCCGGGGAAGTCTCCAAGAGCCTGGAATTCGGCGCCGTGGAAGTCGAGGTCGGCGGCGAGATGATTTCTGTCGGCAGCGAATACTTTGAGGTCGAGAAGCGCCTGATGCTCGATGGGAAGGCCGTAGACACCATTCAGGTGGGCGGAATACTCATTCTGATCGAGCTCTGATCGGAATCCGGCTTCGGCCGGCCCACTTTTTCCTATGATTTCCCATGATCTTCTGTTTCTCCGCCACCGGGAATTCCCTCTGTCTCGCCAAGAGGATATCCGAGGCGGACGGCAGCGCCATAATCCATATGGACCGCTGCCTCAGGGAAGGCGATCTTTCGTTCCGCGTCCCTTCAGGAGAGAATCTGGGATTCGTCTTTCCCACCTATTTCTCGGGGATCCCGATGATAGTCTCCGACTTTCTCGGGAAGGCGGAGATAGATTTGGATTCCGGGACCTATGTTTACATCGCAGTCACTTGCGGGTCGTCCCCCGGGGATGCGGGAGGCATGGCTGCCAGGATCCTCTCCCGCAAAGGGATCGAGACATCCGGGATGTTCCGCGCGGTCATGCCGCACACCTGGACACCCATGCATGATCTCTCCGACAAAAGCAAAGTGGCCAGAACCCTGTCCGACGCGGAGCCGATGATATCCGATGCCGTGGAAGGAATCACATCGCGCCGCAGATGCCCGATGCCGGATGCCACGTCCAGAATCATGGCCAAGCCACTGTACGCAATTTACGGGATGCAGAAGACCAAGATGTTCTGGGTCACCGACCTGTGCGACGGATGCGGCGAGTGCAAGAGGATCTGCCCCATCCGCGCGATAAAGATGGAGAATAAGAGGCCGGTGATAGTCCCGGACAAGTGCGCCATGTGCCTGGCATGCCTCCACAGGTGTCCCATGTTCGCCATACAGTACGGGAAGGCCACCATAGGGCATGGGCGCTATTGCAACCCTGATTCCGGATTATGATCGGCTCCTGCCCATGAAGGAATCCAGGAAGCGGTCTGCGGTCTTCTTAGCTTTCTGTACCTCTTTGGATTCAGGCTTATATTCGGAGTCGCCCCAGATCGTGGCCTGGGCCATATCCAGCGCGAGTTCCATCAGCCCCTCCGACCCTTTCCATTTCTCCTTCAGATCGTCCATCTCCTTTGGGCTCGACGATGAGATCCGATTAGAAATCTCATCCGCAAAATATGATACGAATTCGATGTCCTTTCTGATGTTCGATCCCAGCATGGACTTCATTTCGCCGTCGCAATCCGCATTCCTGAGGTTGGATTCGGCCCTCTCCAGAAGCGCGGCGGATTTCCCTAGGGTCTCCGACCATATTGGAAGGTACGGGTTGCCGCACATGCTGAAGAGGATCAGCTTCGGCAGGGTTTCCGTGCATACGGCGATGCTCAGCGCAGTCTTCATGCCGTCCAATTCCATGATCCTGCCGAAGACGTTCCCCAGGAAACCCCCCTTGGACATGCTCTCGGCGTTCAGGATGAGAGGCGGCATGTAAAGCAAAGCCAGATGGTCGTCCTCTCTGGAGGCGGATGCCATGCCTTCGGCGAGGATGTCCTTCGCTATGCCGCAGAATTCGTCGGCCCCGCTTTTCCTCCCCAAAGTCGAGGATCCCTCAGACAGCATCACGGTGGCCACCGGGAGATTCCCGTCCAGGACGCACGATCTGCCGAGGGCCAGATGTCCCAGCCATTCGTCCCCGTCCTTGTCGAGGATGCATTCCCCGAGGTTGTTCAGAAGCTCGGAGTCGCTCCCTTTCAGCGATTCCCTCGCCATCGCCCGGAGCTCTTCGATTCCGTCTGGAAGATCCTCTATGGCCGGCGTGACGATGCGCCCTCTGAATCCGCATCCGCATTCCAGTATGCCGCCCGGGCCGCTGGGGACGAACTCCCCGCATTCGGGGCATTCCTTGCCCGCATATTCGCTCTCCCAACCGTCCCCGGATTCTTCTTTGGGGGCGCCCAGCCTTTCGTCGGCGAGAGCTTCCCTTATGGACGCCTCGTATCTTGCCAGCCCATCCTCCATCTTCTTTTTCCGGCCTTTGTTGCGGCCGTCGGACAGCATATAGCCGACGAAATCCTCGAAGGCTCTCTCCAGGATGTCCCCATGCATGTCATCCTCCTCGCCGATCCAGAGGTCGCAGAGGAAACCCATTTTCTCCGGGCCGTAATCGCGCAGGATCGCGCCCTCCGTCTTTCCGACCCTGTCCAGGAATTCGGACAGCATCCTGATCTTGGAAGCGTTCCTGCTTCTCGATCCCTCTAGGTCTTCCGCCTTCGATGCCATGGAAAGGGCGGCCCAAGACGCGGCCTCCAGCACCGGGCCGTGGTCGGGCAGGAACATGTTGTTGCAAGAGTAGCTGATGGCGATGTCCGCGGCTTCGAACGCGAAGTTCAGGCAAGCGCTCCCGCTTTCCGCGACCCCGTCGCAGTATCCGATTTTGGTGGTGAGATCCTCTTCCAAGCTCGCATCCATTATGTCGTGGAAGCGTTCGTCCATTATCGAGGAGAATTCCAGGAGGCTCAGATGTCCGGTGTTCCAGCGCCTGCCTTCGGCGCATGCGTCGGCCAAGGAATCCACGCACGCGTCCATGACCAGCGAATAGAATTCGTCGAAGCTCTCTTCGTCCAAGAATGATACCGCCAGAGAGAAGTCGTCGAATCCTTTCTCCGTCCTCCCTGACATCATCTCGTGCCACCCGATGAAGAACCAGGCATACCAAGACGAGACCCCCTCCGACGCGACTTTTTTGGCGAGCGGCGCGATCGCTTCCGCATCCTTGCTCTCGAACATCCTCTGCATCTCAGGGATGTATCTCTCGGACAATTCATCGCGCCTGGTTTCGGCGTCGCTGATCTCCTCTTTCGTGAATGCTTTGGAGCGGCTGCAAAGCATGCATGTCCCCTCCATGTCTTCGGTGTCGGCAACCATGAAATTCTCGCCGCAGAACGGGCATTTGGTCATCAGGAGGGTCATGGCACGGAATCAGGCTATGCAGTAAAAGATTATTGCGGAATCCGGGGCTCCCTGAAAGAGCGGATGTTGCGGTCCAAGGACGTCGCTTTGGAGTTTATGGCCAAGTCCTCCAGCGCCCCGGCGAAGCATATCGAGCAGACTATTGCGACTACTATTCCAAGATCTACGAAGGCCATGAGATAGGGGGCCAGGTGAAGGAGAAGCCCGCCCAGCTTGTTCATTCTGGTGTGGAGAAGGGCCGGCCTGCGGAATCTGTAGGTCCCGATGCACAGGGAGATCCCGCGGACGGCAGCGATCAAAGCGATGAACCAGATCATCCAAGGCTCCCAGGGCTGGGTCGGGATGAGCACCGCGAGCATAGCCAGGATCAAACAGAAATCCGCGGCGCTGTCCAGTATCTCCCCTCTGGGGGATTCGATCCCGTATCTTCTGGCGATGTATCCGTCAAGCACGTCGCTGACGCTGCAATACGTGAAGATGATCAGGAACCATGCGTTCAGCTCCCCGGTGAAGAGCAGGAGAACTGACCCGACGATCCTGGATGCGGATAGGATGTCTGGCACGAGGCGATGCATCGCTCAGTCCTGTATCACGCGGACAGATACCTTCTTGCTTTTGTGCTTCGCTTTGGTGAGGTCCATGGTCATCCTGTTCCCGAAATCCTTGTGGACTTCGACGACCGAGGAATCCGGCCCCACCTCTATCTTCCCGATGGAAACGTCTCTGACCCTCGCATTGCGGATGATGAAGTCGGCGAGCGACACCTTACCGAACCCGTCGTTCTTCCCGAGGTTGACTTCGAACTTGCACATGCCGAAGACGTCGGAGATCTGGTCGTAATCAACGACCCTTTTTATGCTGTCCTTCTGCCCGGGCTCGGCTTCGGGGACGCTCCTCTTCTCTATGTCGATCCCGGTGCGCATCTGGAATTCTTTGATGAGGTGCTCCTCCTCGGAGGTGACGAAGGAAACTGCGGTCCCTTCCTTCCCTGCCCTGCCGGTCCTTCCTATGCGGTGGATGTAGACGTCTATGTCGTCGGGCATGTCGTAGTTTATGACGTAGTTTATGTCGTCGATATCCAGGCCTCTGGCCGCGACATCGGTGGCGATAAGCACGTCCGTCCCGCCGACCTTGAAATCCTTTATGACCTTCTCCCTTTTGGATTGGGGCATATCCCCGTGGATGGCTTCCACCTGATAGCCGAGCTCGGAAAGCCTCTCGTCGAGGACGTCCACCATCTTCTTGGTCTGGCAGAAGATGATGGCCTTCGGCTTGTCGATGTCGAGTATCCTGCACAGGGCCCAGGATTTGTTCCTCCTGCCGACCGAGATGTAGTACTGCTTGGTAAGATCCAATACGACTTCGTCCTGGGAGACGGATATCTCCCGGGGGTTGACCATATAATCGAACGCGAGCTGCTTGACATTCTCCTGCATCGTGGCCGAGAACAGCAGGGTATGCCTTTCCTTGGGCATCGCCTTGAGGATGAACTCGATGTCCTCGATGAATCCCATGTCAAGCATCCTGTCCGCCTCGTCCAGGACGAGAGTCTTTATCGCCGACAGGTTGAGGGCGCCCCTGTTGATCATGTCTCTGACGCGGCCAGGGGTCCCGGCGACTATATCGCATCCAGCCTTCAGCTTCTTTATCTGGCTCTCGATGCTCGCTCCGCCGTATATGGGGATGCTGACGTGCCCGGAGTATTTCGACAGTTTCGTGAGCTCTCCGGACACTTGATTGGCAAGCTCTCTGGTGGGAACGAGGACGATCCCGGATGGCACCTTCGTTCCCGAGGGGTTCGTCCCCAGCATTATTGTCCCGTACGCGCCCGTCTTGCCGGTTCCGGTCTGCGCCTGGGCGAACATGTCGATTTTTTCCAGTCCCAACGGGATCGATTGTATCTGTATGGGGGTGGGTTCCGTCCACCCCATGTCATCCATCGCCTTCGCTATTTCTTCGGGTATCCCTATGTCCGTGAAATTGGAGATCATCTGTATCACTGATCTGAATCACTGCCTGCGACTGACACAGACAACTTTTCGTTTTCGGATTCATAATCGGCGCTTCTCTTAAATAATGATGTGCAGTCGCCGGTCCCCTCGGCCATCTTTGCGATGTTTTAATATTATGATTCCGTTGGAGGGACGATTCAAATGGTCGATGAACAGGCTATAAAAAAGGCGCAGGAAAAATTCGGCGCTCTCCTAAGGAAACAGCTCGAAAGGGTGGAAACCCTCAAGGGGGAAGGCGATTGGACCGATTATCTCAACCTTGACAAGCTTGTGATCGGAGTGTGCGGAGGGGATGGCATCGGCCCCTACATCTGCGCTTCCGCCCAGAAAGTTTTGGAATTCCTGCTTGCCGACAAGATCAAAGCCGGGAAAGTCGAGATCAGACAGATAGATGGGCTGACCATCGAGAGGCGCGTCGAAGTCATGAAGGCGATACCCGATGACACTCTCGCGGAACTGAAGAAATGCCACGTCATACTCAAGGGCCCCACCACCACGCCCAAAAAAGGCGACCCCTGGCCCAACATAGAGAGCGCCAACGTCGCGATGAGAAAGGAGCTCGACCTGTTCGCGAATGTCAGGCCGGTGTCCGTCCCAGAATTGGGAATCAACTGGACGTTTTTCAGGGAGAACACGGAAGGCTCGTACGTCATGGGCAGCGACGGCATGAACGTAACCGACGATCTTGCGATGGATTTCTGCGTGGCCACCGCCCAAGGCACCGAGAGGATAATCAGGCTCGGATTCGACTATGCGGCCAAGAACAATCTCAACTACGTCTCCTTGGTCACCAAGGCCAACATCATCAAGACCACGGACGGACTGTTCCTCAGCACCGCTGAGAAAGTCGCCAAGGACTACCCTCAGGTTCGCTGGGACGACTGGTTCATAGACATCGCCACTGCGAAGCTGATAGATCCCGCCAGAAGGAGCGATTTCCGCGTGTTCGTGCTTCCCAACCTCTATGGAGACATCATCACCGACGAAGCGGCGCAGATCCAGGGAGGAGTCGGTACCGCCGGTTCCGCGAACATAGGAAAGAAATACGCTATGTTCGAGGCGATCCATGGTTCCGCCCCGCGCATGGTCACCGAGGGAAGGGCCCAATATGCCGACCCATGCAGCATGATCAAAGCCGTCGCCATGATGCTGAACCACATCGGCGAGAACGAAAAAGGAAGGAAGCTTGGGATGGCTTTGGATATCTGCTGCCAGTTCGAGAAGAAACTCGTCATGACCGGCAGGGACACCGGGGCCACCGGCGACCAATTCGCTCAGTACGTCATGGAGACGATACAGAGGCCCGATCTTGAAAAGGCTTGGAACTCCTATATCGAAGCGTCCAAATCCAAATGATGCAAACCTATTCCGGGCTCTATGCCCGGCCTTAACAATCTTAAATCATCTCGGTCCCGTTTTTAATCCCATCGGCGGATGGCTTTCTGATGTCCAGATTCAGAAGCGTCAGGTACAGGCTCTACCCTACCAGAAAGCAGGCAAATCTCATGGGGTCCGCTTTGGAAGGGTGCAGATTCGTGTACAACAAGGAGGTGGAAATGTGCAGGAAAGCATACGAAACCTGCGGACGCATCTTCAATCGCAAAGACATCGATGAGTACTGCGAATATGTCCTGAAGCTCGATCATCCCAGACTGAATGAGATACATCCGGATTGCATCAGCGAAGTATCTAATCGCGTCGCCCAAGCTTTCAGGAAGTTCGAGTCGGAAATGGCAGGAGGTCTTTCCCCGGAATTGCCGGCATTTCGGGGGCCTGACAGATACGCATCTTTTTCCTTCATAAAATACGGGGGAAATATCTGTCTGATCGGGAATAGGCTGAGAATCATTTCCATCGGGGACGTAAAATGCGTTGCGCATAGGTCTTTCGAAGGCCACCCCATATCATGCACGATTTCCAGGTCTTCTACAGGCAAATGGTTCGCTACGATTTCGTGCGTCCAACAATCAATACCGTGCAAACCATCTGCAGATAAAGGACCTGTGGGCATTGATTTGGGGCTCTACAATCTCGCGGCATTTTCTGATGGCACTGTCTATGACAATACGAAGCTGTTTGACAGGATGGCTTCTGAAATGGTCAAAATCCAGAGGAAGATGAGCGAGTGCGATACGGATTCCGACGAATTCAGGAAGTATAAACGCAGACTATGCCATCTTTTCGAGCATTACAACAATAAAATGCGCGATGAGATGCACAAGCGCTCGACAGAGATCGTGGAATCATATTCTATGATCGCTCTGGAAGATATCAGCGTTAAAGAGCTGATTCACAGCTACCATACAAGCACAGGAAGAAGAAACCAATATTCCTCAGCATGGAGAATGTTGGTGGAGATGATAGAATACAAGGCTGTGGACTCCGGAGTCCAGGTCATATTCGTTGATTCCAGAAACACCTCCCAGATATGCTCTCGTTGCGGTTATTATGTCAGGAAAGATTTGGGAGTTCGCGTGCACAGCTGTCCCGCATGCGGTTTCTGTGTCGATCGCGACATAAACGCGGCGATGAATATACTTAATCGCGGTCTGGGCATGCAGGCCTCCTTTTCCGGAAAAGGGAATAGCCAGTTTTCCTGACGCATGCACACCCTACACTACTACACCCGGGGGCGTAAGCTCTCGGGCCCTATCAGTGATTTGGACGTATTATTCTGATCAAGGAATTCAAAAGGTGCGGTAGCCGGGAATCGAACCCGAGGTCTAACCTTGGCAAGGTTAAGTGTTAACCCCTACACCACTACCGCGCGATGTGGAGGATTAAATTATTACATTTAAATTTTTTGTATAATGTTATCGTAATTCAAAACCTTATTAGACTATTGCTATTTTTGAATTATTCAAATAAGAATACTTAACAGGTCATTCATCTGTTAATTAACACGATGAAATCCTTCGATGTTTTAGCACCATGCTGGGTTTCAAATGGGTTTGGACGTCGTTTCGACGGCAAAGTAACGATTATGATGAAAAAACCTGGGAAATCTAGGTAAAACTATTGGAGACGTCCAATTATGTTTATATACAATCATTTGTACAGCCTCAAAGCAAACTGTCTTAAGCAGTATTATCAGAGGTTCAAATGGCATCCTTCGACGAATTAGGTATCAATAAAAAACTGATTAGAGCCATCGCAGACATGGGGTGGACCGAGCCAACCCCGATCCAATTGCAATCGGTTCCGGTGGGGATGTCAGGCAAAGATCTGTTCGGTCAGGCTCAGACTGGAACGGGCAAGACCGGCGCATTTTCGATCGTGTCTATCGGGCGCACCAAATCTGGGTCTAAGGAGCCGACCATTTTGGTCATGGCCCCGACAAGGGAATTGGCCGTCCAGATTTCAAAAGAGATGTCCGAGCTATCAAAGTATACGCGTCATTCCATCGTTCCGGTTTACGGCGGAGCGTCATATGTCGAACAGATAAAGGGCTTGGAATCCGGGTGCGATATCGTTGTCGGGACTCCAGGAAGAATCATTGACCTTTGCAAGAGAGGGAATCTGAAATTGGATTCGGTAAGGGAGCTCGTGATCGATGAAGCGGATAGGATGCTGGATATGGGTTTCATAGATGATATGGACGAGATCATTTCCATGGTCCCCTCGCACAGGCAGACGATGATGTTCTCTGCCACGCTTTCGGATGAGGTTCGTTCCATCGCAGAGCGTTCGATGAAAGAACCCGTCGAAATATCGGTCTCGCAAGATTCTTTGGTCCCTGAATTGGTGCGTCAATATTATGTGGAAGTGAAAAGGAACGGCAAAATGGACGTTCTCCGCGACATAATGGCGAACGGCGATCCAAAAATGGTCGTATTCTGCGCCACCAAAAAAATGGTGGACGATTTATATGATGGTCTGAGCAAAGAAGGCCTTCGGATAGGAGCTATCCACGGGGATATGCCCCAATCCCGCAGGGAGAAAACCATCCGCAGCTTCAAAGCCGACAGGATGAACATGCTCATCGCTACCGATGTGGCCGCTAGGGGACTCGACATAGATAACATCGAATGCGTCGTGAATTATGATGCTCCTTTGGATCCAGAGACTTATGCCCATCGCATCGGGCGTACCGGAAGGGCTGGAAGGGAAGGGGTCGCATTCACATTCATCACCCCGAAAGAAGACCTCAGAGTACCGGCCTATCAGCAATTTATGGGCAAAGAGATCGAGCGCGTCACAAGAAAGCAGATTCCCAAGCTGAAGATAGCGAATCCCGATCTGAAAGCGTTGCACGGAACGGGAAGATCAGAATCCGGAGCGAAAGGCAAGAGCCATGTCCCTCCCGTGCATCAGAGATCGCGGGCTAAAAGCGAGGCTCTGTCCGCTCCCGAGTTCATGGTGGTTTCGTTGGACATACCGAAAGGATCCGAGATCACGCGTTCAGACATCTCCGATTTCATTGTCCTTTCGTCAGGCATCAGCCGCGACAAAGTCGGACGCATCGGGATGGGTTCGCGCTCCACTTTCGTCGAAATTGAAGCGTCATCGGTCGATTCTGTCATCAAGGCTGTGAACAGCACGAAACTCAATGGGAGGAAAGTCAGGGCATCCCCCGCTCCTGCCAAGGTGAAATATAAAGATAAGATAGGGAAAAAGAGCCGAGCAGCCCGATCCAGGGATTTATATCCACCTTTATATGAAATAATTAGAATCAATTAAATAGTGGCCGTATTGTCGGCCCTTCATGATATTCGACAGTCTCGCAGATGCGATAGCTAAGCATGCGAAGCTTATTGTCGCGCTGTGGATAGCCATACTGTTGGTTTCGGTGCCTTTTGCGCTGAAATCCGGTGATGTCATGAAATATGACGTCAACGACATGGCCGCCGAGGATTCGGAGTCGATCCAAGGCATGACAGTGATGGGCCAGTATTATCCGTCTGGCAGCGTGGATGTCTCATCGGTCCCGATCATCGTCATCAAGTATTCCACAGCCGAAGAAAAGTTGCTGTCTCAGGATTTCGTTGGATACCTTTCAGACCATGCGTCCGAATACGTCGATGCCGACGGCAGACAGAAGCTCTCCTCCCGGGCCCCGTTCGTCAGTATGGGCGCTCAGGAGAAGGAAGGGCTCGACGGCGGGATATTCTTGGTCGGGGCCGTCTATGACACCTCTTTCGAAGGGAATGTGACCGACGACACCCCAGCTCTCAGAGAATTCATCTCCCAGCAGAAAGGAGCTTTCGATTCGCTGAACCCCGGATTCTCCGGCGCTTCAATTTATCTCACCGGAACGCCCGCAATCTCCGCGGACATGGCCGAAGGCGCTTTGGACGACCTTTCGAGGATAGACCCCTTCACGGTCCTTCTGATTCTCGTTCTCGTCGGGCTGTTCTTCAGGTCTTTCGTGACTTCCGCTACGCCTCCGATGACGATAGGGTTCGCCTTCGTCGTTACCCTCGCTTTGATCTACGGCATCGGCCAGATTCTGAACATTTTCTTCATAACGGAGATGATGATCCTGGTGTCGATGATGGGTGCCGGATGCGACTACTGCATCTTCATCATCGCCCGTTACAGGGAAGGCCTGCGCTCCGGCCTCGGCCATGACAAAGCCCTCCACGAGGCCATAGTGTGGGCGGGAGAATCCATCGCTACATCCGGGGCTTCCGTCATCATCGGTTTCGGCGCCATGTCGATATGCTCGATAAGCATCGTGTCGACCATGGGGATATGCCTCGCTCTGGGGATCCTCATAGCTCTGCTCGCCGCATTGACTTTGATCCCGGCGATCTTGGAGCTAGTCCATGACAGGATATTCTGGCCCACCACCATAGAATCCTTTGAGGAAGGCGGGAAGGCCACCAAAGGGTGGTTCGGATGGTTCGGAAGGCTGGGAGAGAGGTATTTCGAGGGGTCATCCAGATTCTCTCTGAAGCATGCCAAAGCGATCGTCATCGCCACCGTTTTGGTGACCGTCCCGGCGGCATACATAATGACCAATGCCGAGCTTTCCTATGATATGGTGAGCTCCATGCAGACCGGGGAGTCCGGGGAAGGCATGGATCTCATCGGAGACTATGCCAACCAGGGCATGCTGATGCCCAACTACGTCATCTTCGAATCGTCCGAGCCTCTGGCAGAGGTCCAAAGTTTCGACGCGTCGGCTTTGGCGCCGCTGGTCGCCGCCGGTATGGTGTCGCAAGGGGCAGCGGCAATGATGTCGCAGATGAAATCGCTGACGTGGTCTCCATCGTTCTCAAGCATGGGCGTAGACGGTTTATGCTCCAACATATCGTCCGATCCCAACGTGGCTGCTATAAGCGGGCCTTTCGTCTGGCAATCCGAAGTGGCGAAAGCGACGCAGAAACTGATCTCAGAAGGCATCTCGAACCCCACGCCCACGCAGATCATCGACAGGATCGTGGCCGATTCGCCCGGTACTATCGATCTGTATGTGAGCAACACCATCCAGACCATCCGTTCCGCGGGCATCGACGATTCGATAACGGTCGCGGCGGCAGGCCCTGCAATTGATTATCTCGTGAACACCCTGAGCAGATCCGTCGGCGGGGATTTCGTGAATTCCTCCGATGGGAACGGCTCGGTCGAGTACATCACGGTGACGTATTCCACAGTCGACGCCGCGATGTCGCCCGAATCCATGAAGACGATAGACAGGTCTGAAAGAAGCATAGACGCGTTCATGGATGCCAACCCCGTCCTGGAGTCCAAGTGGGTCACGGGAAGCGCGGCTGTCATGTATGACATCTCCAAAGCAGTCGGGGCCGAGTTCGACAAGATCGAGATCATCGTGGTCATCCTGATCATCATTCTGCTTTTCGTCGTCATGAGATCTTATCTGATCCCGCTGAGGTCCGTGCTGACGATTCTGATGAGCATATGCTGGACGATGGCAATCACCCACATCCTCTTCACGGATGCGCTCGGCGCGAGCGTCATGTGGCTGATCCCGATGATCCTGCTGGTCATCTGCCTCGGATTAGGTATGGATTACGACATATTGCTCACCACGCGCATCAAGGAGAACGTGATCAAAGGCATGTCCAACGACGATGCGATCCACCACGCGGTGACCCACACCGGCTCGGTGATCACGATCTGCGGGCTGATCATGGGCGGCGCGTTCGGCACCCTCATGCTGTCGTCCATGCTGATGATGCAGCAGTTCGGATTCGCGCTCTGCTTCGCCATCCTCTGCGACGCTCTGATCGTGCGCACATACATCGTGCCGGCGATCATGCACCTTCTGGGCAGATGGAACTGGGTCGGGCCCAAGTTCATGCGCCGCGGGAGCGACTGAGGCCGGAGGGATCCCGGCCAAAACCCTTTCCTTTTTCCTTTTATCATTCAAAATGTTGCCCGCCGGCAGTCAATGCGTTTTTATGCGACATTAACGATAATCGCCCGGTGCATTCATGGACATCCAAGTGCTGATAGCGTTCATCGTCTATTTCGCCTTGGTGCTGGGCGTAGGATTCTATTTCTACAAGCGGTCCAGCAGCATGGAGGATTACATACTGGGCGGACGCTCGATGAACCCTTATGTCACCGCACTATCGGCTCAGGCCTCAGATATGAGCAGCTGGCTGCTTATGGGCCTGCCCGGGGCGGTGCTTCTAGCGGGCATGGGAGAGGCATGGATAGGGATAGGACTTGCCATAGGCTCCTACCTGTCGTGGCTCTTCGTGGCCAAAAAACTCAGAAAGCATTCCGTCGTCGCAGGTAATGCGTTGACCGTACCCGAATTCTTCTCGAACCGTTACAAAGATGAGAAAGGGTATCTCAGATTCATCTGCAGCATAATCATCCTGTTCTTCTTCGTGATCTATGTGGCATCCGGGTTCAAAGGGTGCGGAATCACGCTCCAGACGATCTTCCCCGAGATATCGTTCGGCGCCGCCATGGCGGTGGGCGCCATCATCATCATCGCGTATACCTTCATGGGAGGTTTCAAGGCCGTTTGCTGGACCGATTTCTTCCAGGGTATGCTGATGCTCGTCGCCATTCTGGTCGTGCCCCTGGCCGCGATAGGCTCTCTGGGCGGTTGGGGAGAGCTCCAGGCCGCATGGGATTCCGTCGGGGTCGAGAACTACATGGATCTGTTCTGGGACGGCGGAGCCCCGCTGACCGCGATAGCGATACTTTCGCTGCTTGCTTGGGCGTTCGGATATTTCGGTATGCCCCACATCATAGTCAGATACATGTCCATCAGGGACCCCGAAGAGGTCAAGATCTCCCGCCGCGTCTCTCTGATCTGGATCACGATCGCCCTTTTCGCGGCTATCCTCGTCGGTCTGGTCGGCAGGGCATACATAGGGGAGGCCGCGATCGCGGATGGCTTCAACGCCGAGCACATCTTCATCGAGATGGCCGGCGACCTGTTCCCGCCGATAATCGCGGGTCTGCTTTTCGCCGCCGTCATGGCTGCGATCATGTCCACCGCAGACTCCCAGCTTCTGGTCGCATCTTCGGCAATAACCAACGACATCCTCGGAAAGTACGGCAAGTACAAGGGCCAGCCGAAGATCCTCATGTGGATCTCCAGGCTGATTGTCGTTCTGGTGGCCGTGTTCGCGCTTATCCTCGCCCTGTACGGAGGGGACAGCATCATGGGTCTCGTCTCATACGCCTGGGCCGGATTCGGCGCGGCTTTCGGTCCTTTGATGATCCTGTCTCTGTATTGGAAGAGGATGAACTTCTACGGAGCTTTGGCTTCGGTGTTCGTCGGGTTCATCACGGTCATCCTGTGGAACACCTTCCTGTCCGGGACCGGAATCTACGAGCTCCTGCCCGGGTTCGTGTTCGCGCTCATAGCCGGGGTCGTGGTCTCGCTGGCCACTCCAGAACCTTCCGCCGATATCCAGAATGAATTCGACGAAGCGCAGACCTACGTGGAGAACCACTGAAACTGCCGGGGCCCTTCGGGGCCTCCTTTTTATCTTATCTGCATGGCGAGCCTATGGCGATGTCCGATTACGAGACGCTGGCCGGGAAGGCGTCAGCGGAGATCTCGATCAAAGGGTCCAGATTCATAGGGGTGGCGATGCCCTGTCCCGATGAGGGGGCCATCCAGGAGAACTTGGCGGCTTTGGCCAAGGAGTACCCCGGGGCCACCCATTACTGCTATGCCGCCATCTATGGTGCCTCGGACAGAAAAGTCCGCTTCAGCGATGGCGGGGAGCCGTCCGGGACCGCCGGAAGGCCGATTCTGAGCGTGCTCAGCGGGGCTGGGCTGTCCGATTCCATGGCGGCAGTCATCCGCTATTTCGGCGGGACCCTCCTCGGCACCGGCGGCCTCGTCCGCGCCTATTCAGAATCGGCATCCTTCGCCCTGGAGAGGTCTGATCGGGTTCTGAGGAAGGCTTGCGCTGTGTTCTCCTTCGATTTGGGATACAGCCACTACAGCGCCTTCGAATCTAAGTGCGGCGCTTTCATGGCCAGAAGACCGGAATGCTCATATTCCGACAGAGTCAGCGTGAAGGCGTGGGTTCCGCTGGAGGAAACCGACGGGTTCCTCCGCAGAATCGGTGCGATTACGGATGGGCATGCGCGCCCGATCCGCCTTCGCGACGAGTATGTATGAGCAAGCATCATCTATCAGTCGCGCTTATCGGGCCGCATGCTTCTCAAGGCCCAGTCGATAGCCAAATCATTCGGCCCGGTGAAAGTGCTCACCGATGTCAGCCTCCAGATCAACGAAGGGGATGCCATCGGCCTTATCGGAATAAACGGCGCCGGCAAGAGCACTTTCCTCAAGATACTTCTGGGGGAGATGAAGCCGGATACGGGGGAGCTCACCCGCAACACCGAGAGGATCGGCTATCTGGAGCAGTTCGCGGAATCGTCCGCCGAATTCACGGTCCGCGACGTTTTGGGGAGGCCTTATGGGCACATAGAGAATCTGAAGCGCCGTCTGGCTGAGATAGAAGCCACTATGGCATCCGGCGGCGACATAGATTGGAACGCTTTGGCTGAAGAGAGCGCGATGCTGGAATCCCAGCTGGCCCAGTCCGATGCCGATGACGAAGGCAACCAAAGGGCCGCCCTTGAAAAGGTGGGGCTGACCTGGGATTTCGCCGACAGGACGATGGATTCCCTTTCCGGAGGGGAGAGGGCCAAAGTGATGCTTTCGCGCATAGTCGTCCAGGCCGACGACTGCGATCTCCTCGTAATGGATGAGCCGACGTCGCATCTGGACATCAGCACCGTCGAGTGGCTGGAGGATTATCTTCTGAAGACCCATTGTGCTGTTCTTGTCATAAGCCATGACAGGTATTTCCTCGACAAGATCGCGACCCGCATGCTGGAGATCTCCAACGGGAAATCCCGGGAGTACAAAGGCAACTATTCGGATTTCATCATGAAGAAGATGCTGGATCTGGACAGGATGGAGAAGGAATACCGCAAATATTCCTCCCAGAAAAGGAAGCAGGAAGAGATCGCAAAGGAACTACATCGCGACCAATGGTTCATGACCACCCATAAGACCAGGGAGAAGATGATCGCCAAGATGGAGGCCAAAGAAAAGCCTGAGGAGAGCAGGGAGATAACCGTCAGGATCCAGGCGGCCCGCAAATCCGGGAAGAACGTCCTCACAGCGAAGGACCTCTCGGTCGAGCTCGGCGGGAAGACCATACTGGAGCATGTCGATCTGGACATCCAGAAAGGGGACAAGGTCGGGGTTTTCGGGTCCAACGGGGAAGGGAAGACCACTCTGATAAAGGCTTTGCTGGAGCAGATACCGTCCAAAGGCGAGCTGTGGATGGCACCCGGCGCGAAGATCGGCTATTATTCGCAGCACCATGACAGCCTGGATAAGAGGCTCACCGCCGAGGAGCAGCTGCTGCAGCTGATAGGCAAGGAGAGAAGGGGCGAAGCCCGCGGCATGCTGGCCAGATTCCTTCTGACCGGGGACGACGTGGACCGTCCGATTTCCACGCTTTCGGGCGGCCAGAGGGCGAGGGTGGCGATGTGCATGCTGCTTCTGGGCGAGACGAACGTTCTGGTCCTGGACGAGCCGACGAACTATCTGGACATCCCGGCCAAACATGCGATAGAGGAGGCGCTCAACGAGTACGGGGGCACAATAATCGCGGTCACTCATGACAGGTATTTCCTGGATACCGTCTGCACGAGCGTGATCGAGGTCGCAGGCGGCCATATAAAGACGTTCGCAGGCACCTATTCGGAGATGAAGGGCAGGCCGAACGTCAGGGAAGTCGTCATGGACGCCGATGAATACAAGGTGATCTCTCCGTTCACGAATTGGGCCACCGGCCGCAAATATGCTAAGGGGGACCGGGTACTGATAGCCCCGGCGGAGCAGAAGAATTTCGAATGGGCTCTCAGCCAGGGCAAGCTCAAGAAGACCGGCGGCCGCCAAAGGAAGAAGGTGGACGTCGCGGAAACCCAGCCGAAAGGCGGTCAGCGAGGATAACGCTCGGCGGAAGCCCCGCGCATCCTTTCTTTCTATTAATAAATTTATATCAATGGACTTCCATCTAGTTCTGCGCCGGCGCATCTAAGCCGGCTTCGGGAGGGATGACCGGGGCCGAGCTGACTGTGAAGATGCGGTCGGCAGTCTCCGGGCGCAGTGCCCGGTTCATAGGAGCAGATGTTCTATGGAATCGACAAACGAAAAAGCATTCAGGAGCAAGGAGAAGTTCCTTGCAGCAGCCGTCATTCTGGCGGTCGTGGCGTCCTGTATCGCTGTCTCCATGCCCGCAGACGCGGATTCGGAAGACAAGGTACTGTACATCCACGGAACCCTTGATGCGAGCATAATCGGAAGTTCCTTTCAGGTTATCGAAGTCAACGGCGATCTGACCATCGAGAATGGCCAGTTCGTCATCGCGAACGACTCTTTTATCGTTGATAAAGATGTAACTCTCACGCTAAAGAGCGGTTCGAACGTGACTATCGCATCGGGAACCGCCGACATCAGGGGAAATGTTGTATGCGCCGAAGGCACCGAGGGAGCCCCTACCTTCCTCGTGAAAAACGGCGCATCCGTCAGCATCAGCGGAAACGTCTCGGTCGACGGGCCTTACGGGTTCGTCTGCGAGGACGGCGCCAGTGCCGCAGTCAGCGGCAACTTCACCGTCGCTGAGAAGGGATCCGCTGTCATCAGCGGATTCACCGTCAAGAAAGGCGGAGTCGTTGCCATCGAAAGCAACAAAGCCGCAACCCACATTCAGAGCATCAAAGCTGAGTCTGAATCCACCGTCAGCATTTCCGGTCTCACGACCTATGATTCGATGGTCATCGACAGCGGCTCGTCCTTCGTCATCGCAGAGGACGGATCCCTTACGCAGATCGGGGTCAACGCCGAATCGATGCCTGCCACATCGATCGTCAACAACGGAACCATGACCGTCAACGGAGAGTTTTCCGGAGCGGTCACCAACTCCGGAAAGATTGTCGCCGACAGCGCCAAGAGCTGCCTGTACGTCGTCACCGCGAATTCCGGATCCACTTTCGAGGCCAAGAACCTCAAAGGAACCGCTGTGTTCAACAACAGGGGCGCTACCCAGTTCGTCGTAGCCAACGTCAACGGAATCGTAGTCACCGGCGCGTCCACCGGAGTGATCCTCTCTGGTACCCCCGTTGCCGCCTCCTCCGAAGCGGCCATGGATGTTGTCGGGGTTCTTCTTATCAGCGAAGACATGACCTTCCCCAAGGAAGTAAACATGGATCTCCGCGAAGGATCCGTCCTCAACGTGTCCTCTTACGTCACTATGATCGACAATACGAAATCCGCGCCCATAACCGGGACCGGAACTCTCACAGTCACCGGAACCGTGAAGACCGCGGTGCCTCTGGTCTTAAAATCCAATGTCCACGGCACCCCCGGAATCATCTTGAACGGCGTCTACTACATGAAGGGCGGATACCACTATTACACGACTTTAGCCAACGCCCTCGAGGCTCAGCCCGACTACCTCAAACTGTATGGGGACATCGTATTCGACAAGGATACCGTCATTCCCAGCACGATGACCGTCGACATGACCGAGGCCAACTCTATCAGGATCATCAACGACGCTACTGTCACAGTCGAAGCGGGAGCGGTGTTCGACAACGGGAACGTTCCCATCAACGTAGAGGACGGCACTCTCATACTCATGGACAAGGACTCAAGCCAGACCAAACTCGACCTCGTCATATCTGACGTTCTGGTGAGTTCCGGTGTTGTCGCTAAGTTCACCAACCTCAAGAAGGCTCTTGAGGAGTCCCATAGCGGTGATGTCATCGAGCTCAGAAAGGACCACGTCTACATAAGCGAAGACACCGTGATCCCCGAGGAAGTCACCCTCATGGTCAACGGAAAGATTTTGGAGCTCATCAACGGCGCCAAGCTCACCGTCAACGGGACTCTGGATGCCCACCCCGGAACTTACCTGATCACCAACGGGACCACCATCGTCAACGGATGCTTCAAATTTGACGTGCCTTTCTCGACCTATTCCTCCGCCATCGCCGGAGCTTACTACACTCTTGACGGGGTCAACACCATATCCCCCCTGTCCTACATCGCCGGAAATGAGTCGAGGATCAGCGACACCGTCGAAATGTACGGCGACAACGTCGTCGGAAACGTCTCCCTTAACGGGACCGGAAAGACCATCTACGTGAAGTCCGGCGCTTTCACTGCCGAATCTCTGGCTCTCAAGGGATTCGTCTTCGATGCCACCCAGGCCTCGTCTGTGGACGGAAGAATCGCCATAGGCAACGGTTCCATCGCATTCGTCAACGCGAAGGGATTCATCCTTAATCCTAGCCCCGAGGGAGGCATCAGCCTTGATGGCGCCCCCGTTGCTTCCGCAGCCGGCGCATCCGCGACTTTCTCCGGAAAATCCAGGATCAACGTACAGACTCCCGAAGGATTCGAAATCGCTTTCGCATCTGACGCGGACACGTACATCACCAACGCTTTCACATTCTACAGCGACGTCACGATCCCTGAAGGGGCCAAGGTTACTGCCGAGCAGAGCATCGCCGGAAAGGCCATCGCCATCGCGGGAACCCTTGCGGCCTCCCAGATCGCGGCCGATTCCGTCAATATCAACGCCGGCGGATTGCTGACTTCCGGAAACGCCGCCATGAACCTGAACGCGAAATCGCTCAGAGTCGACGGAACCCTTTCCGGAGGAAACGGAACCAACATCGCGCTCAAAGCTCTCAGCGGAAGCGGCAGGATCGTCCTCGGGGACAGCAGCCGCATCATCGTTGACGGAGACGTCACCTCCATCGACAGCATCAAGGCCGGAAACGGATTCGTGCTCACCGCCAACAACATCAACCTCGGCAGCGCCGAAATCAGCGACGGAATGACCCTCGAAGCCAAGCAGAACTTCGTTTCCACCGGCAGAATCGCCGCCGGAAACAGCGCGGCCATCAAAGCGAAGGATGTCTCCATCGCAGATGCCGAGTTCGGAGATTCCGCTTCCATCACCGCCGAATCTGCCAAACTCAGCAACACTGTCCTCGGAAAGAATTCTGTCATTTCCGTAGCCAACGACCTTTCCATACTCGGATACAGCACGTTCAGCCAGGGAACCAAGGTGTCCGCCAAGAACGTGAGCGTCGAAGGATCCCTCGCAATCGATTCCAATACCGAAACCGTCATAAACGGCAATCTGACCGTTCCAGGCTCGCTGTCAGTGATTCTGCCCGCATCCGTCGGAGGGTCTTTCTCCGTAGCCGGGAACACCGATGTCGCCGGCAGCATGGATCTAGGCCAGATCGCTGCGCAGACCTTCTCCGGAGACTTCAGCGTATCCGGCAGCGCCACAATCGGAGCGGCCGACAATTCCGCCGCAGTATCCGGAGCCGCTTCCGTCGCCAACGGAGGATCTCTGAGCATCGTCGATGACGCCAACGTCGCTTTCGCCAAGACGCTCACCTCTGCGGGAGCCGTCAATGTCGGAGAAGGCACCGATGTCACCATCGCCGGAGCCCTCTCTGTTCCCGGATCCTTCAGCACCGGACTCGGATCCACCGTGACCGCGCCTGCTCTGTCCGTCCCCGGAACCTTCGTGAACTCCGGAGACACCACCATCGGATCCCCCGAAATCGGCGGGACCTCGACCGTGGACGGAACCATCGATGCCAAGGACGGAAACTTTGTCATGTACCAGACCGTGCACATCTACGGCAGCATCCCAACCGAGAACGGAGTGTTCAAGGCCAGCAAGATCTATGCCGGAGTCAACGAGAGCATCTTCGGAACCGGAGCCGCTCCCGCCACCAAGACCCCCTCGCTGGGATCCGGAGTCACCATCTTCCCTGACGGTGTCGCCTACGTAGCTCCCGGAGCCGCGGCAAGCGGAGCCTTCAGCGGATTCGACAGCACGAAATTCTTCAAGGACGACGATCTGTACCTGACCGTCTTCGCCGACAAGGACGCATATGTCGATTACACCACGTCCGGCGGAAAAGAAGTCAGGCGCACCATCGACAGCATCGAGGCCAAGGCTGACAACGCTTACGTCAACGGATGGAGAGCTACCAAGAATGTGAAGAACGCCGACGAAGTCGCAAACGCCAGGGTCTACGACCCCTACGGAACCTACGACAGCGTCTGGCTCAATTACACCACCGCCATCTACAACTTCAAGCTGTACGTCGCCGACGAGACTGCGACCCCCATGGTCGGAAAGCTTGTTGGCGGCCAGTTCGTGCCTCTGACCCTCGCCAAGACCGGTCTCAACTGCTATGAGTCGCCGGTCGACCTCGAAGCCGGAGATTACCGCGTAAAGCTCACCTATGCTCTCGGGCATGAGGAGGAGTACATCGACAACCCGATGGTCGTGAACGGCGTTCTGCAGCCCGATTACGACTTCTCGTTCAGCGGCAACCCCGACAACGACAGGCGTGTCACCAGCCTCATCCAGTTCAGCTATGAGGAGGCCGAAGCCCCCATCATCTCTGAGCCCCATTCCCTGAGCATCACGGACATCCTCCTGATCATCATCGTGATCCTGATCATCATCGTCGCGATCGTCGTGGTTTGGAGGGTCAGGCGCTCATGAAACCATTGAAAACGGAAACGCCCGAAAGCGGCAGAGGATCGAATGCCTAAACATCTGCTCCGGCGGTCCCGAAGGCCGCCGATAAACCCCTTAACAAACGGGATTCGGAGGTAAAGGGCCCGAATCCCCCCTTACCCTTTTCCATCGCAAATGAAATAGTCAAGGCCGACATCGCAGAGGCATGCGCGTTTATTCCGGCTGGGGATTCGCGGATAGTGCCGCGGCGGAAAAGTTTGTATCGCTGGCATCCGCGAGAGGCGAAGGCGTTCCGATCGAGTATGCCGGCGAATGGTCTGGGCGCATAGGATAGGATGAGGTTCTGGTATGCATGCTCCGCCATCTCCCGATCAAATTGGAGGGAGGATTGGCGGTGGCCGCGATGCTGGAGCGCGGGAGCAGAGGGTATGTGGCGGTGCCTTATGGATTGGAGGGGCTGTCGTCCGGCTCCTCAGCGTCGGTGTGCGTGCCCATAGCCGCCAGTATTTTGGCGGAGTCCTTCCCGGAGCTGGAGCTCTCCTTCGAAAGCCGTCCGGAGGCGTGCTTGGAAGCCGTCGCCGAAGGGAGATCCTCTGTCGCTGTCATCCCAGAGGAAGAATTCAGGCTGGCCTATCCGGAGGCGGATTGCGAACCGCTGGAGGGGATAATGCCTGCGGCCTCCCAAGGAATCATAGCTGTCTTATGCGGGGCCGATTCCTGCCGCGCCAGAGTATGGGCTTCGTCATTCAACCACATGCCGACGCGCATAGAGGCCGGCGCGGAGAGAGGCATAATGAAGCTGATGGGCGCCGGGCCATCCGCCCCAGTCGGCATCTCCGGAGAGATGGAAGATATGTTCGTCCGCATCCGCGCAGTCTCCAGCATCCGCGGGGAGCTCAGGAGCGCTGACGAGTACGTCCAGGCGGATTATGTCATGGACGATCTTCTCGGGATAGCAGAATATCTGGATGGGAAGCGCGACGAAGTGATCTGAGGTCGGCATGCACATAAACGATGAAGGCGTTGGGAGCGGCAGGATAAGATGACCAGATTGGCTTTCATGCGCACGACCAGGAGGATAGTCGATTCAGTCAAAGAAGCGGAGGCGATGGGCTTCTCAGTCATGGCCGCACCTTCGATCACGATAGTCAAAGGCGGCGACGGCGAATACGCCAAAGTATCCGAGGCCGCATCCGCAGGGAGGCCTATTGTCTTCATGACTTCCACCGCGGTCGAGGAATGCTTCGACCATTTCAAAGGCGGCTTCAGGACAATGTTCAAAGGGCCTGTCTATGCTTCGGGATCGGCCGCCGAATGCCTGCGCCGCAAAGGGATAGAATCTTCTGCCGGCGGAGACGGCGGCGCTCTTATGGTAGGGGATGAGGCAAAACTGTCCGAAGTCAGCGACGGAAATAAAGCCATGGTTTACAGATCGTCGCCCGCTGGCATCGGGAATCCTTTGCTGCACATAATGATCGCAATAAAACGCGGCGAACTGGATTGGTTGGCTATGACCTCACCTGAAGCGGTAAGGTTCTTGTACGGCTTCATGGACGAAAAGTATGGCGAAGACGACTCCAGGGCATACATGGATGACAATGTGAAGATCGCCGCCGTCGATTCGCTCACCGCCGAGGCCTTAAAGGGGTTCGGAAGGGAACCTGATCTGGTATCTCCAGTCCCGACCTTCAGCGGCCTTCTGGAGGCCATCAAGAAAGAAGGATGAATCCGTAATTGAGGGCGGAATCCCCGCCTTTCAGTTCCGGCCATCCGTCTGGCCATTGGCGATCCATCTCCCTTTCCGCCTGCTGCCTTCCCTGGTTATCCTCCCTTCCTCCATGAGTTTGGACATTACCCTGGTGAATTGGCGTCTGTTCATGCCCAGAGCGTCCGATATCTCCTGCCCCGTTCTGAGCTTCCCTTCAGATATGATTTCGACTATCCGATCCTCCATGTCGCTTTCCGTTTGGATTGCGGGGCCGACCTCTTCTTGGCATTCTATTTTGGGGGCAGAGAATTCCGCAGGGAAAACAGCCGTGAAATCGGACTCTCCCGCGAAGAATTCTGGCATCGGCGTCTCAGCGGTTTTGCATGCGTTCGCGATCGCTTCGATTCCTTTGCCCCAGCATTGCATCAGACCCGCGTCATGGAATGCATCGGCTATGCGGACATTTCTGGGTTTTGATCTGTGCTCTCCGAGGAGATTCGATACAGTCCATCCTTCTGGCAACCCTCCGCAATTGTATATGGAAAGGCTGTTGGGGAAGACTCTGATCTCCACCGGGCAACCCGATACGAAATCGCGATGTGCGCAAGCGTTGATTACGGCTTCTTTGACGGCGCTGGCAGGGTACTCGTATGCCGAATCGATATGGAGGTTCCCGTAGACCACTTTGCTTTCGAGGTATTTTTCGTAGAGTCTGCGGATGGCCACGTTTGGCTGGAGTATCAGAGGCTCTTTGATTACGTCCTCTTTCTGCAGGGTCCCGTCAGCTCCGAAAGATCCTATTTTGATGTAAGCTCCCTCGATAAAGCGGTCCGGCCGCGCGCAAAGAAGGGCGGCGCCTGCCATGGTAAGACGGTTTCCGTCGGCGAGGCATAGGGTTTCTGCGATCTCTTTGGCGTCCGGGCTTTCAGATTTGCCGATCAGTTCACGTTTTCTCATTTCGGATACTATGAATTGCACTGCATCCGGCGATACGCTTCCCCAAGCGGATATGTCCGCCGCGCTGTCTAAGTAGTTCATCCGATCCCTTCTGATGCCATAAGGGATTAGCATATAATATTGGTATTGAAAATGAAATGGGAAGGAAGGTGGCCGGGAATTCCCGGCCGTTTAGTTCAGTGGATATTGACCGAAATCTTGCTGGAAGGCGCGACGAAAGTGAATCTTCCGCTGCCAAGGGGAGTCACAGAAACGGCGCTTCCGTTGGCGGTCACGGTTGCGGAGGTTCCAGATTCGCTGGAGACGAAAACGCTCTCTCCGACGTAGACCCCTTCGATTTCGTTGGTAGAACCGGATTCGGTTATGGTCATCGAGACTTCATCGTTCGGGAAATCGGCGAATATGACCGGGTTGTGCGCGATGTATCTCTTGAGGAGGAGAGAGTCCAAAGCATTGACTCTGGTATCTCCGTTGAGGTTCAGGTCTTCCTCGGAAACGCTCACGGGGTTGTGTGCGATGTATTTCTTGAGGATGAGCGAATCCAACGCGTTGATCCTTCCGTTTCCATCGAGGTCTCCGCGCATCTTCTCGCCAACAGTTATCGCGCATCCGGTAGCCGAAGAAGGAAGAAGCTTTCCGTATTGGTCTTCGGCGGAGGTGACGGTGATCTTGACGGGGTATTGCCCCTCGATGGCGTCGGACGATACTGTGAAAGTGAGAGTCAGGAGCGTTCCGAGGCCTAGCGAATTGATCTTGCTTGAGAGGCTTGCGACGAACGGATAATCGGAAGTGGAATACTTTCCGAGGGTCATTATCGAACCGGCAGAGACGCTTTTGAGCTTCATGGCGCTGCGGTCGTATCCGATGCTGAGGTCAAGCTGGGATATTCCGGAGTTGTTGTCGAGCTCGAGGATGACGGTGGCGTCGGCGCCGGGAATGACGGTGAACGTATCGGAAACGATGGAGATTCCGGTGCTTCCGCTCTTGAATGCGTAAAGGGTGAGCGAGCAGTCATCGCCGAAATCCGCCAGGGAGAGGTCGGAGATCCAAGCTCCGGTTCCGTTGCTGTTCGTGTTCCAGTTGTAGCCTGCGGGGAGTCCGTAATTCGACAGGGTGTCAGTGGAAAGGTGGGCGGTGGTGGACTTGAACGCGGTTCCATTCCCGTTGAATACCACTTTCATTATGCTGAATTCGTACTCGTAGACAGTTTGGTCGAAGAAAAGATGGTATACTCCGTCGGTGAACGTCATGGAGTGGGTTCCTTTGGTGGAATCGATCGAGAAAACGTTGGACGGAGACATCGCAATACCTGAGAACTGGAGGGCATTGTCTTTGTTGTAGATCTGATAATGGCAGATCCTGTTCTCAAAGTTGATGTCTGTGGTGATAATTATGTTGGTGCTTTTGGTCGAGTCATACTCCACACATACTACCTGGGGGGTGATCTCGCCGTTGGTCTCGTCCGCGAACGCAGCGCATATCGATGCCGCACCCGCGACAGCAAGCACAGCGATAATTATCGCAGTGATTTTCCAATCGGTCATGTTGCTTACTTGCTTATCTTAGATTTAAATATTGTTGAATGTGGCTATGTGCATGCACGCAATTGTCTGATTGAGGCTTATAGTTGGTTCATCAACAGCAATCGCATATTTATCGCCAAATCTTTGATGAATGAGCTATCTTCAGAAAAAAGATAAGTTTGCGGTTTCCAGAGATGAACCTTCGCGGGATTAATGAGAGCCTTTTCCAGGTTTCGAGACGTTTGATGCGCTCCGAAGAAGTGATGGCTTGATAGTTTAAATCTATAAAAAGGCCGAGTCCAAAGGCAATGGGCAATCCAGTGTGGCATAGAAGAGACGGCAAATGGCTGCGGAGAGCTTTTACAATTGTATTGGGGATAGCAGAGCCCCAACCATATGCATACGAATCTCTACGATATAGGTCGGATCCTCTCTCATTCAAGCGATATAGCTGGCGGCATAGTTCTAAAATAGGGTAATCCAAGCCTTTGAGCGCTCCAAACTACCAACTTTAGACTTTTTTGCGGATTGCAGCAAGCCACAAAGAGTCCGTATTGGAAGCGAAAAGAGTTACCTGTATCCTGATTCTATGGTTGGATAGAAAGTATTACTCAAACGCTTCTATGAACAAACGTTCAATCGCTAAATATGGCAGGTAGGTTAGAATTAAATAATCACATTGCATAAAGCTGGGGTGAAGGCTTGCACGCGATTCTGTCAAAAGAGTTTGCGTGTACTTTGGGGGTAATCGCCCGAAGGTGATGCACATCGCATCTAGCCTTATCCACAAGTGGAGAAATATCTATGAATACAGCATATAAATCGGAGAAATCCCTGTTCGCAGCGATTCTTGCCGTCATTGCTGTTTCCGCTATTGTTCTCGCTGCAGTACCTGCCGTCATGAGCGATGCGGACACCGCTGTCGACAAAGAATTCTCTGAGCAGACCGGACTTCCCCAGAGGAACATCGATTTCGATGTCACCCTTGGGTATGACTACTATCCGATAAGCGAAGTCGCTCCTGTGTGCGATTACAGCAAATTCTGGACCGTCTCGTTCGACTTCAGCGAGAGCATCCTTGAAGGAAAGGCTTGGCCCTACAGGAACCAGGCCAACATGGCTGTTACCTTCTACTTCTCTGATGGCGCCAACAACATCATCAGCTCGAAGCAGGTCTGCTACCAGGTCTTCGAAGTCGACGGAATGCCCTATGTTGAGGACATCGTCTGCACCCCTGACCTCTGGCCCACCGTCAACGGTCAGTCTGCTTACCCCGTCTACGTCGAAGCCTTCATCTACTACTACCTCGACGCAGTCAAGGACACTCACTAGTACATTGTCGGATCCGAGTTCGACTACGGAGCTTTCCCCTACGTTGTTGACTTCTACGATGTCACCACCGAGGCCCCCGTCGTCAACCCTGAGACCGGTGCCGCTCTCCCTTCCGAGTACGGATGGGGAAGCTGGGGAGTTGACAGGAACAACAACGGACTCTACGCTTACAACGAGTTCTACGTCTTCGCTGACGACGTTCCTGGATTCGAGCTCACCAACGAAGATGGTGTGACCGTTGAGAACCCCAGCGCTCAGAACTTCTACGACAAGACCAAGGCCCTCCAGAAGTACTCCACGTACTACATGAAGGCCAGCATCAAGACCCCCGCAGACGCTCCTCAGGACCTCTACGGACTCACCCTTGCTGAGTACATCAAGAGTGTCGGTGGAAAGACCACTGAGCCTCAGGTCAGCGGAATGGGCAAGCCTGCCATCACTGAAGACATGATTGCCGCATACGTCGCTGCCATGGCCGAGTACAACCACTACATCTTCTGGTACGAGCCCATCATGTACACCGTTACCATCCTCACTCAGGGAGAGAGCGGAACCGTCGACGTCAACAAGTTTGTCGTCCCCTACGGAACCACCCTCACCACCAACGGCAACGAGCTTTCCGCTTCTTACGACAGCCTCGTTTCCGTCGCTACCCCTGACGCACCCACCGCGCAGTTCACCTACTTCTTCGCCGGCTGGACCGATGTCCCCGCCAAGGTCGTTGAAGACTGCACTGTATACGCCAACTTCGCTCCTGAAATCAACGAGTACACTGTCACCGTCATCGCTCAGCCTGAGGGCTACGGATCCGTCTCTGTCGGTGTCTTCAACGGCGTTCCCTACGGAACCGCTCTGAGCACCGCTGACAACGTCTTCACTGTCGCTGACATGGGAGACTCTGTTGCCACTCCTGCTCCCGCTGACGCTCAGTACACCTACTTCTTCGTCAACTGGACCAACGTTCCTGCGATGGTTACCGGAGACACCACTGTCATCGCTAACTTCGACAGGTCTGTCAACGGATACACCGTTACCGTCATCGCTCAGCCCGAGGGATACGGAACCGTCTCCGTCGCCAAGTTCGAGGCTGTTCCCTACGGAACCACTCTGAGCTCTGCTGACAACGTCTTCACCGTCGCTGGAAAGGGCAACTCCGTTGCTACTCCTACCCCCGCTGACGCTCAGTACACCTACTCGTTCATCGACTGGACCATCCCCACCACCACTGTTACCAGTGACGTCACCGTCATCGCTAACTTCCAGAGGGTTGTCAACGAGTACACCGTTACTGTCATCGCTCAGCCTGCCGGATACGGAACCGTCTCCGTCGACAAGTTCGAGAACGTTCCCTACGGAACCGCTCTGACTGCTGCCGGCCAGACCTTCACCGTCGCTGGAAAGGGCAACTCTGTTGCTACTCCCGCCCCTGCTGACGACCAGTACACCTACTACTTCGTCGACTGGACCATCCCCACCACCACTGTTACCAGTGACGTCACCGTCATCGCTAACTTTGACAGGGAAGTCAACAGATACGTCGTCAATGTCATCGCTCAGCCTGCCGGATACGGAACTGTCTCCGTCAGTGTCATCCCCGTTGACTACGGCGACAAGATCTCTGCGGCCGGAAATGTCCTGACCGTCGATGGAACCCAGTCCATCGCTACCCCCACCCCCGCTGACGCCCAGTACACCTACAAGTTCGTAGGATGGGACATCCCCGAGTACTCCGTCACCGGAAACAGCACCGTCATCGCCAACTTCGAGAGGGTTGTCAACCAGTACACCGTCACCGTCGTCGCTCAGCCCGTCGGATGGGGAACTGTCGACAAGACTTTCTACACCGTCGATTACGGCACTCAGCTCACCACCGCCGACAACGTTCTGACCGTCGGAGCATACGGAATCACCACCGCCACTCCCGCTGTCTCCACTCTCGGCGACTACACCTACAGCTTCGCTGGATGGGACAACGCTCCCGCCGTCGTTACCGAGGACTGGACTGTCATCGCTAACTTTGACAGGACTGCTCTCAAGTACGCTGTGAACGTCATCTTCACCTGCGAAGGACAGGAGATCGTTCCTGGTGTCTCTTCCGCTCAGGACTACGGCGCAACCTACACCTATAACTACATGAACTATCCCGGATACCCCTCCAAGGGAGTTCCCGCTGCCCCCGCAGCGTTCGAGGGATACGTCCTGACCTCCGCTGAGGAGTACACCATCACCGTCCAGGCCAACCCCACTGGAAGCAAGATTGTGAACACCATCGAGTTCACCTTCGACCACGTCAAGAAGCATGTCATGCTCTGGCTCCAGGGAGACCCCGGATACAACCTCTCCTTCGACGTCAACTACGGCGATGACTTCAACCAGGTCATCCAGGCCTACGGAGACAACGTCGGAAAGAAGATGGGAATCGCCTTCGAGGAGTACGGAACGTACAGCTACGCTCCTGCCACCACCACCCACGATGGATCCACTCTGACCCTCAACGTCATCGACTCGGAAAACACCGAAGTCGTCTTCGGACCCATCACTGAGGATGTCATCCTCTACTACAACTACCTGTGAGTTGTAAAACAGATTAAGGGACAGCGGAAGCGATTCCGCAGGCGGTGCCGGCAATCGGTGCCGCCGTCCCGACTTTAACGCTTCTTTTTTAAGTCAATCTCTCGCATCCGTTTCTGTGCCAATCCTAAAATAAGCATATTGACATGGGGGGCCGAGGCGAGAGGATGCCAGAGGCCACTTTCAATATTCTTGGCAGTTCCATTGGGAAAGATGCTCTGCAGTGCGGCGCAGAGGGTTATGAGATAAAAGGATGTGTCATCGGAGTCAATCCGCTTTTCATTTCTGAAGGGGAAATGGAGGTTCTGAATTCCGATAAGGCAGATTGGGTAGTCGTTGATACCCAATACCTTTCATGCGGGGTCGAATCGGACGCGTCCGCGGAAATAACAGCTTTGGCTAAGTATCTCAAGAAGAATTGGCGCAGAAAGATCATCATAATCTGTGCGCGCCCGTCTGCCTATCTCATGGGCGAGAATGCCGTATATCCGATTCCAGATTTTATGGGATCCAGTTTCTCCGACGGCGCGGCGGCAAAACTGTTGGATGAGGCCAACGGTTATTCTATTACTCTTCCTTTCGATTGCATATCCAGGGATGGGAAGCCGTTCCACTACATCCCTCGCATATTGGAATACATCAGGTCATCTATCGACGTCATCACCGACAAATACGACAGGAATGCCTTGGATTCTCTGTCCGCCGGATGCTCCGGAGATATCGGCTCGATCCTCAGCGATACGGCAGCAGGCACGATAGCCCTCAGGAAAGCGTATGCGGAGGCGGTCTCCGAAGGGAACAGGGCAGATGCATGCTCCGCCTGCGTCGAGCTCATCGAGAGGGGAGATGTCGCATCGGCGTGCGTAATGGAGCAAGCCTATAAGATGGCGGTCAAAGGCAAGGTCAAACTCGACACCCGCATCGGTTGGCTGAGAAGATTGGATTCGATGGGCATGATGTGGGCTAAATACAGCCTTTTCAACGCGCTCTGGAAGAAGGGGACCAAAAAATCAAATAAAGAGATGATAGAGCTCATCTCGAAGCCTGCCGAAGAAGGCGATGGAATGTCCTGCAGATTGCTCGGTCGCGCTTACCTCAATGGAAAGGGCGTGAAAGCGGATCTCAAACAGGCTGAGAAGTACCTCAGGACGGCCGTCGATCTTAAGGTGCCTCTTGCAAGAAACGATCTGTTTGACGTGCTCTGGAAGGTCGGTACTCCCGAGTCTTACAAGGAAATGATTGAGATCATAGAGGTTCCCGCATCCAAATCCGAGCCCGGCGCTCTCGCCCGCATGGGGCGCGCATACCGCGAAGGCAAAGGCGTTCCCGCCGATCCCAATAAAGCGCTCGATTACCTCAAGAGGGCAGCTTCCCGCAGCAAGACATTCGTCAAGGAATACGAGGCCCTTAAGAAATCATCCTGAAACAATCCCCGGGTTTCCCCGGAGTTTTCAATCTTCTTCTGGCCCTATCCCCAGAAGGTTCATCACCCTCAGGGTAGGGCCATCAATCTCTGTGTCAACCATTTTTTTGGACCCAGGCATTCTGACGGTCCTTATGCTGTCCAGCATTTCGATCAATTCTTTGTAGGATAGGGTTTTGTTTAGCTTGTATACGTTCATTTTGCGTTCGATCTCGCACTTTATGATCAACGCTATGAATTGTATGAATATGCGGCTGAGATAAACCTGCTCTGTCGACAGGTTGATGGAATTGCTGTCATATTCATTCATCATTCCATTGAACATGTCTGTGATCATCTTCCTTTGGAGGAATGGGATGAGAGCCGAGACCGGATTGCGCGTAAAGTTGGAGATGTACACCGAATAGCCGGCATTGTTGCTGTGCTGCATGATTGCTTGGCTGTTGTATTCTGCGATTGTGCAGTCGTTCTCCTCTCTCGTGAGAAGGTATTTGTCATAGATGTGCTGGTGATCCGGAATGGGATTCCCGCTTTCGATCTCATACCTGCAGTTGTTGACGATCGTGAGGAATGCGGACAGATCATTCGCCGCGCGGTTTGGATCGTAACAGATGTGCGTATAGTATCTTTTTCCGTTGTAGTGATTCATGAAGGTCTCGATGAAAAGGAAATTCCCGAACACCATCCTTCCGTTTTCGGCGTTTGCTATGGATTTAGAAACTTTTTCTGTCAATTCCTTCACGAATTCGTTGTCCGGGAGGACGCGCACGATAATGTTGCTTCCCGCGTACGCTATCAAAGACGCGTCGAACACGTCTCCTTTCTCTTCGTCAAGAAATGAGGTCAGCTTGCGGAAGCTCTCTCTTCTGACGTCATAATCTCCGTATACGTGGCCTGTGGACAGGCTGGACAGCTCATAGCAAAGGGGTATGTCATTTTTAGTCGTGAAATACAGTTCCATCTTCGTTTTGTATTGCCTGTCATCCGGCTCTATGCCCAAGTTTTTGGCATAATTCGTCATGTCATCGCTGGATTCTCTGAAGATTATCGTGTCGACATACACTTCGTCTGGTTGGAGGCGCAATCTCCAGAGAGTGAAGAAAAGCGATATTGCGTTTGAATCGATGTTTTTCAGCAGCTCGTTGGTTTTTTCCGGCGTCATTATCTTTCCGTCAGGGGTCTTGTGGGTTTCGCACCAATGGTGGCAGAATTGCAGCTCGTTGTTGTTTGCCGCCACATAATAGGCTAAAGTGGATATTTTCTTCCAGTCATCGGGAAAGCAGAGGGACAAGACTTCGGAAAGTTGGAGCTCCTTGGATACCTCTTCGAAGAGTTTTGTGACGTATCTGGATTTGATCCAAGGGGTCTGTTTGGGTTTGGAAGATCTATTCGGAACGATTTTTCCCGTGTCAGGATCGAGGTGGCCTATGCATTTCCTTTTGCAAATGCATTTTTTCTTTTCGGGATCCCAGACCGACTCGTTGAGATAAGCATATATAGTATTGGATTTGGAATTGCGGAGATAGACGATGGAGGACATGCTACTTGTATAACGATTAAATTATACATATAATAAACCTGTTATACATATGATATGTTGATTAATCATTTTATTAAGTCTCGTAAGATTCGATAGCCAGACATCTTAAAAAAGCGAATAATAATGTTTTTGGATGATTATGTCATATTTTTTCCGCCATCAAAAAATTTATAAGCATTATAATTATGGGCGCAAGAAAAAATTTTGCTATCGGTTATAACCTACCAAGTAGATGTTTATCCAACCGCTTTAATGAGGAGGAAAACAGAAATGATAAGCATCGAAGGCGCGGACTTCACAAAAGTCCTAAGGCGTTACGACATCGATCAGCAGGTGGAGCTCACCCCTGAGGAAATGGCAAAGAAAATGCTCCCCAAGGATGAGGTTTTCAAGAAAGTGGCCGAAGAAGTCCTCTACATGAGGCTCAAGACCGTCGGACCGGTCGTCATGGAGGCTCTCAAATCGAGGGACCCGCTCGACGTCATCAACAACGGTCTCGTCGCAGGAATGGAATGCGTCGCGAAACTGTACGCGGAGCACGTCTACTATCTCCCCGAGATCATGATGGCCGCCAAGACCATGGAAATCGGGATCGCCATCGCTGAGAAGCAGGTTCCCGGAGGAAGGGAGTCCAAGGGTACTGTAGTCATGCACGCCGTCGAAGGTGACCCCCACGATATCGGAAAGAACATCGCCGCTGTCATGGTCAGATCTTCCGGATACAATGTCATCGATCTGGGACGTGATGTGCCCGTCGCGGACTTCATCGACAAAGTCGTGGAATCCAAGCCTATCTTCGCCAGCGGAACCGCTCTGATGACCACCACCATGGCCGTGTTCCCCGTGGAAGCGAAGCTCCTTCAGGAGAAGGGAATCAACATCCCCCTGATGGGATGCGGAGGAGCCGTCAACAGGGAGTACGCCAACTCCTACGACCTCGGAATCTATTCCGAGAAGGCGCCTCAGACGCCCTTGATCGCGGAGAAGATCCGCCAGGGATACGACTGGAAGAGAGTCAGAGAAGAGTGGGACGAGATTGTAAAGGGGTGATTTGAGATGGCAGTTACTAGATACACAAGAATGGCATACGATAGCGCGGACGACATGGTCTTCGGAACCGCGAAAAAGCCCGTTTCGTACGGCTTCGGAATAAAGATCGGTGCGGGATACGTCATCCCCGAGGTCAACTATGCGCCCAGGCCCGGGACCGAGAAAGACCCTGCCAAGCTCAGAAGAGAGTATGTCGATTACATCAGCAAAGACATCCTCGAGAGGGCAGTCACCGCCGGATTCCCCAACGTCCAGCTTGAGACCGAGTGGGTTTCCCAGATGAACCAGGCAAAGCTTTCCGCTCCCGTCGTCGCCGGCCAGAAGGAGATCTGCGAGAAATACCACGAGGAGTACGGGCTCAACTGCGCCGTCAGGCAGACCATCCCCGACCAGCGTGAAGCCGACGCCGGTCTCCGCCCCGGAATGGATTCCGTCCACGCCTATCCCGAGAAGCTCTTCGAGTGCGCGGACATCGCATGCGAGAACGGCTGCGACAACCTTTCCATAGAATCCGTCGGAGGAAAAGAGTTCGCCGACTACGCCGTCACCAACGGAGACATAGTCGCGTTCCTGTTCGGAGTAGGATACCTCGGTTCCATCGATATGACCTGGCTCTGGCAGGAGCTCTCCAACATCGCCAAGAGGAACAGATGCATCGCCGGAGGAGACACCAACTGCTCCGGAGCGAACGTCTCGATGTTCATGGCAGGAGGAATGCTCGACCAGGATGTTCAGAGGACCTTCTCCGCCGTCACCCGTGCCATCTCCTCCGCCAGGACCTTGGCCGCATGGGAGTCCGGAGCCATCGGACCCGACAAGGACTGCGGATACGAGGGACCCATCGTCAAATCCATCGCCGGAAAGCCCACCGCCCAGGAAGGAAAGAACTGCCAGTGCGCCCACTGCGACCTTCAGGGAAACCTGATGGCTCAGTGCTGCGACCTTTGGTCCAACGAGTCCGTTGAGTACCACCCCGAGTTCGGAGGGACTTCCGTCCAGTGCTGGTTCGGATCTCTGGGATACGAGGCCGCTCTGATGAACACCGCCATCCAGACCCACCAGGAGAAGACTCTCAGGGACCTTTACATGTACGCTGACAGATACAGAGGCCCCGAAGGCTATGTCCTTGCCTATGACCACGCCTACGAGATCGGAAAGGTCATCGCCGAGAACGGAAATGACCTTTATCTCAGGTCGAAGGCAGCGGGAATGAAGGCCGTGGAGATCCTCCTCAAGGGATACGAGTCCAAGGAGCTCGGCCTTACCGCGAAGCAGCTGGACACCCTCCAGGACATCAACAAGAAGCTGTCCGCCCTCCCTGACGACACCGACAAGTTCGTCGATTACTGCGTCAAGGAGTACAAGGACGTCGTCCCCAACTTCAGCATGAAGAACTACGGCCTCTGATGAGGTCATCGTCCCTCCTAGGTATGGGAGGGACGAGCTTTTCAAACCGTTTATTCTGTTGTCATTCTCATTTCTGGCCGACTATCTTTATGATATGATAGCCGAACTCGGTTTTCACAGGCCCGACGATGTCGCCGGTCTTTCCTTCGAAGCACGCCTTCTCGAACTCCGCCACCATGTCTCCGCGGCTGAACCATCCCAGGTTCCCGCCTTTGGATTTCGAAGGGCATTTGGAGAATCTTTTGGCCAGATCCTCGAAATTCTCGCCTTTTTCCAGACGGGCCATGATGCTTTCCGCGTCTTTTGCGTTTTTCACGAGTATGTGTGAGGCATTCACGCTTTTTACTGCCATAGCCACCGTATCGCGCAGGTTGATGATAATTATGGTGTGGCAAAAGTTATCTATGCACATACGAATCGTGGGGGAGGCGTTTCATTATGGGAAAGGTCACAGTAATAGACGGAAATCCGTGGAAAATCAATCTGATTGTATCGGCGGTAATCTTCGCCATAGGGCTTGCCGTGGCCATAGGTGGGAAAGGGTCTTTGGATCTCGTTATCATGGTTGTTGGCGTCCTGATCATCATCGGAGCAACGCTATCTTTGGTTGGAACTTTTAATAGCGCATCATCAGGCATTGGAATTTTGATATCTGTGGTAGGCATAATTCTGGGCATAGCTTTGCTGGCCGCTCCGAATTTCTTCCGCGACATTACGATGGCTGTTCTGGCCATTGCCATATCAGCCATGGGTGTCCTGTATATCCTGGGGTCAACGTCGTTCCCGAGCACAGCCGTAAAGATCGCCGGCATCGCTATAGGGGCACTGATGGTAATAGTGGGCATCATCATGCTTTTCAATCTATCATCCGCGGCAGACGTCATCATGATTGTGGCAGGCATACTGCTCATGGCGTTCGGTATCGTCGGGATGTATTCCGCAATCTCTTCCAGATGAGCTGGTGGCGGGGTTTCCCGCCATTCATTCACCAAGTACTTTTTCGCAGCCATCTGGGCTCTATTGCCCTTCTCTCTCGGAACGTTCTTCGCAAAGGCCGATGTTCCCAACCTAACGTTTCATCCGCATCTGAAGGCAGGTATCGCCGCTCTCATCATACACGGCCGAACAGGGTTGCCGTTCCTCGGTTATGCAATGATTTTTGGACTCGTCTGGCGTTCGTCAATCAGAATTATATATCGTTGCACGATGTGGTTTTATCAGTTATGAGTGATGTGCCAGCGTTGAGATCGCCCATTTCTGGGGTCAAAGCGAAACTCCAGGAATTGTACAGCTACAGAAATGTGATGAGGTCACTCATAGAGAAGTCGCTGTTCGGGAGATACAAGAATTCCTTTCTGGGATTCGCTTGGCATTTCGCTACGCCCGTGATTTACGTTGTGCTCTGCTATTTCATAAGCGCTGAGGTCAGGGATAGGCCCGAGAATTATTGGGTCCTTATCGCAAGCGGTATCATGGCATACCATATGCTCATCTCCGGCATAGCAGGAGGAACCAGCGCATTCACAGGCAATAAGGGGATAATAAAGAAGATGTACGTCCCCAAGGAGATCTTGGTATTCACCAAGACGACCGTAAGCCTGATTATAATGATCATAGGGTACGTGTTCATCATCGCGGGAATTCTGATCAGCGGATACGGAGTCAATTTCCTGGGGTTGCTGATGCTTCTCCCACTTGTCGTGGCGATGTATTTCTTCTGCGCAGGATGTACGTTGGCCCTGTCTTCCATCACGGTTTACGTTCCGGATGTACAGTACCTTCTGGGTTCCATGGGTTTGGTGTTCTTCGTTTTCACCCCTATACGCAAGCTCGCATCAAGCGCGACTGGGATCGTAAGCACGGTATATTGGTTCAATCCTCTGACGTATTTCTTGGAATGCTTCCATTCCGTAATTTATCTCAAGGAGATCCCTGATCTGGGCATGTATGCCATGTGCTTCCTTTTCGCGATCATCGCGATGCTCATAGGGATTATTGTGTTCAACTATCTTAAGCGTGGATTTGTGGAGAGGTTGTGATGAAACAAGGGAATGCCATAGAACTGAAGAACGTAAGCAAATCATTCAGGCTGGAGGTCCGCGACGATTCCTCGAAAGGATTGATCAGGAAGAACAAAACCTCTACCGTCAAGCACACCGTCTTCAGCGGCATCAATCTCGAGGTGAAGAAGGGGGAGATCCTTGGCGTCCTTGGAAGGAATGGAAGCGGAAAGAGTACCCTTCTGAGCATCATAGCCAAGATTCTGGAGCCGGACACCGGAACGGTGGAGGTCGACGGAAAGGTCGCGAGCATCCTCGCTTTGGGCATGGGATTCCAAGGGGACATGTCCGGAAGGGAGAACATCTACCTCAAGGGGGAGCTTTATGGCTTCAGCAGGAAGCAGATGGCCGAGAAGATAGATGGGATCATAGAATTCTCGGGCCTGAAGGAATACATCGACAACCCTCTCAAGACTTATTCCTCCGGTATGTCGGGAAGGCTCGCCTTCTCGATCATGCTCCACGTGGATGCGGACATAATGTTGGTGGATGAGGTGCTGAGCACCGGAGACGCCACATTCTCGGCGAAAGCCAAGACCGCTTTCATGAACATAATCAAGAGCGGGAAGACCGTCGTGTTCGTGTCCCACGGAATTTCCGCTGTAGAGGACTTCTGCACCCGCGCGGTATGGATCGAGAAAGGAAAGATCGTGGCCGACGGCAAGACGAAGACCGTCTGCGCCAAGTACATGAGGGCCATGACGGAATCCTTCGAGATAATCTACGACCAAGCGGTCGGAGGCGTTTCTGCAGCCCAATATACGCTTGCGCTGATGTATCGCGATGGGAAGAAAGTCGAAAAGAATGACGAGCTCTATCGCGAATGGATCAAGAAGGCTGCGGAGCAAGGCCATAGCGAAGCCCAGGTCTTGTACGCCGATATGCTGCTGGAATCGGAATCGGAAGAGGATCGCGGAGAAGCTTTCGTCTATTATCAGGCGGCGGCCTCCAAAGGCAACTCCAACGCCCGCATGAAGCTCTCGGCCCTTTCCGGAGGGGAAGAATCCGATTCCGAGAGGGTTGAGGTCATCGAAATCTGCCGCCAGCTGGCGGAGTCCGGAATTCCGGCGGATGTTCTGAGATACGGGAACGTGCTGCTGAGGACGGCATGGAATGAGGACGACCGTATCCTGGCGTATTCGCAATTCGTCAAGGCTGCGGAGGACGGCAGCCCAGATGCTCTCTACCAGATGGCCATAATGTCCAGGGACGGCGTCGGAACCGTCCATGACAACGAAAAATACATCGAATACCTTGAGATGGCGGCGGATGCCGGGCATTCCAAGGCAATCGCCGAGATCGCCGCCATATACCGCGAGGGAAAGCTCGTGGATCAGAATCTGGCGAAAGCGTTCGATTATTACCTGAAGGCCGCCAGAGGCGGGAGCGCACAAAGCCAGTACAGGGTGGCCTGCATGTACAGGGACGGGGAAGGCACCGAAAGCAACAAGGAGAAATCCGACAGGTGGTTCAAAATCTATTCCCATGCGGCGATAGCGCCTTACCAGTACATCTTAGCCGACACGATCTCGTCGCGCTTAGAGATAGATGCCAATCCCGACGATCTGATCAAGAAATCCGCTCTGAACTACAACACAAAAGGTATCGTTCAGCTCGCTTCGATTTACAAGAACGGCAGCTCTCAGTTCTCCAACGTCGCCCAGGCCAAGGAATGCTACCTCATGGCCGCCGAAGTTTCGGCCTCCAGCCGCCTGGCGCTCGCCGACATGTATTATGAGGGGCTGCTCTTCGAGCAGGATTATAAAAAAGCTGCGGAGATATATTGCAAGCTGTCCTATGCGCTCGACATGACGAGGTGCTACCGCTTGCATCTGATGTACAGGGATGGCATCGGCGTGGATAAAAACGCTGAGAAAGCAGATATATATCTTCGTCGCGCAGCCATCAAAGGCCACCGCCAAGCCAGGAAAACTCTCGGGATGGACTCGTAAATCCGTCCCGTTTTTAAAACGCGGTTTCGAAGCGTTCGAGGCCGCAATTCCTTTTATTTCTGTTGGATGCAATGTCTTATTATTTATGAATTGATATGGTTAAGCCATGGATGCATTCGACTATGTGGTTGTCCAGGCTGGAGGCAAGGGAACTCGCCTCAAAAAATATACCAGAAACAAGCCCAAAGCTCTGGTGCCCATAGACAATAAGCCACTCATACTCCACCTATTTGACAAATACAAAGGCAAGAAATTCATCGTAATCGGGGATTACAAAGAGGATGTCCTCAGAAAATACCTGAACATCTATCCCAAAGAGAAAAGGGTCAAGTTCATCTTCGTCAGCGCCGACGGTGAAACCGGCACCTGCGCCGGAATCAGGAAGGCACTGGCCTACATCCCCGAGGGAGCCAGATTCGCGCTCACCTGGTGCGATCTGCTCCTCGCCAAGGAGACTTCAGTCCCTGATTCCGACGGGAATCTCATCGGCACAACGGACAGTTTCAGCTGCAGATGGTCATTCAGGGACGGGGCTCCGGTCGAGGAGAGGAGCGATCGCGGAGGCATCGCCGGGTTCTTCGTTTTCAAAGACAAAAGCGTCCTGTCCGATGTCCCCACTTCCGGCGAGTTCGTTCGCTGGCTCTCGAAGTCGGAGATCGCGCTGAAATCCTTCGACCTGAAGGGAGCAAAAGAGTTCGGGCTGTACGAGGACATACCGTCGATCGAAGGCGGCAAATGCAGACCATTCAATTCGATCGAAATCGATGGCGAGGGCCACATAGTCAAGAAGGGCATAGACGCCCAAGGTCAGAAGCTCGCCAAAGATGAGTGCGCATGGTACGAGGCGGTCAAGGGTTTCGAAGGCATCCCGATACCCAAAATCTATGAGTCCGGCCCTCCGATCGTGATGGAGAAGGTTGACGGGAAGAACGTGTTCGCATACGATCTCACCCGCGACCAGAAGCTCGAAATCCTGAAGAAGATCGTCGACAGCCTCAAGCATCTGCACAGCTGCGGAAGCGCTCCGGCCGACCCGTTCAGCACGAGGAAGAACTATTACGACAAGACCATAAGCCGCATAAGCGAGGTCAGGGACCTGATCCCCCACGCCTACGACAGATACATAACGATCAACGGGAAGAGGTGCAGGAACGTCTTCTACTGCATGGAAGAGCTTGAGAAGAGGCTCTATGAGATTTCCAACAAGCCCTTCGCCATCATCCATGGGGATTGCACCTTCTCCAACATGATCCTCCGCAAAGGCACCGATCCGGTGTTCATCGACCCCCGCGGATACTTCGGGGACACCAAGATCTACGGGGATCCCGCATACGATTGGGCAAAACTCTACTACTCGATCGCAGGCAACTACGACAAGTTCAACCTCCGCAAATTCGATCTCACCATCGGCGACGATATAAAGCTGAGGATCGAGTCCAACGGATGGGAGGACATGGAGGGGGAGTACCTCAATCTCATCTCCGATGAGATCAACGAGAGGGATCTCAGGCTTCTCCATGCGGTGATCTGGCTCTCCCTGACGACGTACGCTTGGGAGGATTACGACTCCATATGCGCCGCGTTCTACAACGGCCTGTGGTATCTCGAGGACGCGATGGGAGACTATTTTGACGGCATAATGGAGACAGTCAACAAATCCGTGGACTCCATAGACAGGGACGTTTTCTACAGGCTCGTCAACGACGTCTGCTGCACGCTTTCCAACGGCAGGAAGGTCGTCATCACTGGTCTCGGGAAGAACGCTCCTATCTGCGAGAAATTCGTCGGCACGATGCTGTCTCTGGGACTGAATTCGACATTCCTGCATACCAACACCGCGGTCCACGGCGATCTCGGTACGATAAGGAAAGGGGACCTGATCATGATCCTCTCCAAGAGCGGGGAAACCTCGGAGTCCAAGCGCCTTCTCGATTACGTCAGGGACAACCTCGGCCGCGACAACTCGATCTGGACCATGACATTCGAAAAGGACAGCTATCTGGCCAAGAACTCTCCCAACACCCTCACGATTCCGCTGGATCACGAGGGCGACGATTGGAACAAGGTCCCTAACAATTCGACTACGGTGTATCTGATAGTCTTGCAGGCCCTGGCAATGAACGTCGCCAAGAGGAAGGGCGTGACCTACGACGACTTCATACTCAACCATCCCGGCGGAGCGATCGGGGATGCCGCAAAAAAGCAATAAACTGACTCTTTCCCCCTTGGGGAAGACGTGGCTCCTGGATATCGACGGTACCATCGTCAAGCACAACGGGTACAAGATAGACGGCCACGACACATTCCTTGAGGGGGCCCGCGAATTCCTCGCAGGGATACCGGAAAGCGACAGGATCATTTTCCTAACATCCCGCGAGGATTGGTGCATGCCTCAGACCGAGGAGTTTCTGAGAGCGGCAGGCGTAAGGTATGATCGCATCATCAACAACCTCCCATATGGGGAGAGAATAGTCGTGAACGACCGCAAACCTTCTGGCCTGGAAGTTTCGGTGGCGGTCAATCTCAACCGCGACCAACCGTTCGATCTGGAATATGAGATAGACGGCAATCTGTGATATCACTCGTTGCCGCCTTCTTCCTCTTCTTTGGGGTGCCTGTCTTCCCATTCGCGCAGGAGCATCAGGATTTTGTCCTTGAGCTTCAGGAATTCGATGCCTTCGTATTCGAACTCTATGGCATCGCTGCACAGGCCCATGTCATTGAGGCTGAAGTAGCTGATGTTGGTCCCCTCTCCCCAGTACTGATGGGGCTGGTACACGATGATCTTGCATATGTCGAATGAGCAGATGACTTCGCACAGACCGCTGCGCGATGACACGAGGAATCCGGCATACTCGAAGAAATCCTTCATTTCGGAGTATTCAGGGAAGAGCTTCGTGGTGCCGTATATGACGTCATCGTCTTTGTCGCAGTTGGTGCATACGGTGTACCCCATCCGCTTCATGTCGTGGACAAGCTCGATCCAGAACCATGTCGGAAGCATGTTGAGGGTGTTCACGTAAGGGGCTATGACGATGGTCTTCCCCGGAATGAGGCCGTTGTCTTCGAAGAACTTTTTCACCTTTTCCGATGCGTCATCGAATTTGGGCGGTTCGCTCCTCATGTATTCGTTGCCGAATACTCCCGCTCTGTACAGATCATGGAAATTGATCCCGTTGTAGTTTCTCAGGTGATCTGATATGCCCGTGACCGAATTGGGAGGGTCAGGATGGAGCACAAAGAGGTTCAGCGCGGAATATCCAGCCACGTCGCCGAGGATGATCATCTGGTCCATCTCGGTCTGGGACAGGTTCTTGACGTCTTCGAATCCGAAGAGCTTGGCAACTTTGACGGAAGACCCTCCTACGACGCACACAGTGCTTTCTTTGACGCGATCCGGGCCTATAGAAGCCGCTAAGAGCCTTGTGGCAAGGTACACGTCTCCCGTCCCTCTGTAGGGGCACAGATACGTGATGCCGTCTTCCCTGCTGTTGGTCACGCGGGAATACAGTTTCCACCATTCGCCGAGTTTTATCTTGAAGTACACGTGCTGGACGAAGTTGGTGGAATCCTTGTTCATGATCTTTTTCAGGAACGCGATGAATTTCCACTTGAAAGGGGTAGGCGCCGGTTCAGCCATCACATACCCTCCTTCATTATGTCGAGGACTTCGTCGTCCATCCCTTTGAAATCGAACCCGCGCCTGATTATCCTGAACGGAATCAGAAAATAGACGCCGATTGCGATTATCTGCTCGACGGTCATGCCTCTTACGCCTTTGAAACGGATTGCTGTGCGTCCATCCGGTTTGTCCAAAGAGACGACGGTCATTTCCATCTCATTCCTCCTCAGGCTGTAGAGCGCCAGCAACCCGTCCATTTCCTCTTCGCTGACCGTGATTATGTCTTTGATCTTCGGGGTGAAATAATTGGCTGACTTGGCGACGCCGTTGTTGGATGTCACGATGACTGCGGTCTTCTTCAGATTTCTTACCAGGAATTCGTCCAGATAGAGGAGGCCATAGAAATTGACCTTCGTATCGGTATCGGGGAAAAGGACTATCTTCGAGGAACCATCGGCAAGCGGGGCTATTTTGTCCTCATACACCCGTTTTCCGATCTTGCATCTCTGGTTTGCACGCCAGATTTGCCCTTTGAAGTAGTTCTTGTCTTTGATGGAAATCCGCTCCCTATCATTCACCGATCTTGGCGAATTTGATCATCGGGTATGACTGGATGCTGGCGTTTTGGGGTTTCCATCCTATTGTGTAGATTGTGATCTCCTGATCCTCGGGTATGCCGTCGAATATTCCGATGCCGAAATAGGGGCTGCTGTCAGACATGAAGTAGATGCTCTTCAGCGACGTGCAGAAAGTGAACTCGTAGTCTCCGATAGTCCTCAGGTTGGCCGGGAACGTTATGTTGTGGAGCTTCTTACAGTTGTGGAATGCCTGATACCCCACGTCGGTGATGGTGGACGGTATCTGGATGTCCTCCGCATAGGGGCAGTCATAGAACGCTCCCGCCCCGATGTTCAGCATCCCGGGCTCTATGACGATGTGGTGGATTCCGGACGCGTATTTGTGCCATGGCGCGATGCATTTGTTGTCGACCACCATGATGTCCATCTGCATGTTGGATCCGGCGATCCCTCTGATGGTCAGAACGCCGTTCTCTATCCTCCACTCCAGCGATTCCATGTATCCGAACACATCGAAGGATATCTTGGCGTTGTCTCCGATCGTCTCGTCGTTGAAATACTCGTAATTGATCCAGTCCTGCCCTTTGATCGTTATGATCTTCGCGCCGGGGACGGTATCGAAGAGATGCTTCCCAAGCATCGGGGGCTTCTCCGGGAGCATATACAGTATCTCCAGAGAGGTGCAGAAGGTGAACGCGTAATCGAAGATGATTCTGACCTGCTGCGGGACGGTCAGGGATTTGAGGCTCCTGCAGTTGTGGAAGGCCTGCATTCCGATGACTTCGATGGTCGGAGGGATTTTGACGTCGGTAAGATAGACGCAGTCGAAGAACATTCCGCAGTTGATCTCTTTGAATCCGTCGTTGAGGGTGGCCCTGTGGATTCCGGTCCTGTATTTATGCCAAGGAGCTGAGCAGACGTTGTCTTTGACGTAAGGCTTGTATTCGTCCGAGTAGTCCTTGGACATGGTGAGCCTGAGGTTTCCGCCGCTTATTGCCCATCTGATGTTGCCGTCTTTCCCATCAGTCTCGAAGGTTATCTTGGCGTTGGCGCCGATGTTGCCCTCATCGAACACTGTGGAGTCGACGCCGAGGCCATCGATGGTGATTATGTTCTCGCTTCCGGCGAACGTTTCGAAAACGCATTTGCCCACGCTGATCGGTTCCTGGGTCCTGAATTCGACCCTCGTCAGAGAGGCGCAGAAGGTGAACGCATAATCGCCGATGGTCTTGACGGATTCGGGGAATGTCAACACCTTGAGCATGCTGCAATTGTGGAAGGCTTGGAATCCCACTGATTCGACGGTATTCGAGATGGAGATCCTCTGCAGCTTATAACAATCGTAGAATGCGCCGGCACCTATTTTCGTGATTCCGTCGAGTATTTCGACGTCCGTAATCTTATCCCTCTGTGCGTACCATGGGCTGAAGCAGATGTTGTTTTGGACGTAATCGATCATGGCGCCGTCTTTATCCGGCTCTATCATCAGGGTGCCGTCCTCAATTCTCCATCTGATGTTGTCCGTTACCGTGTATTCAGCCATTAGCAGCGACTCCTATAGATTAACCATAGACGCATTAGCAATATAAATTGAACCCCATTTTTGTCGCTGATAATACACTCTGAACTGTCTGGATGCCAGAGTTCTGGGGTCTTCATCGCTGTCTGCCCGTTATTTTTTGGAATTGCCGTCGTAGGGCCGCTGACGCTGGGATTATTATATATTCCCGATTATATCAGCGTTGCTTCAGATGATGAACATGCGCACAAACCATTCAGAAAGTGAATTCTCGCCGACCATATCCGAACCGGCCGGCCGCTTTTTGCCGCATAGGCTGGAAGGCTGCGCATGACATCCGGTTTCCCAGAGGACTTCGATGTCGGCAGATTGCCGGAGTATGTGTCATTCGACATTTTCGACACTCTGATAGTCAGGCCTTTTCTGAGGCCTACTGATCTTTTCAGGTATATGGAAAGCATAGGCGCAGTTCCAGGAGGCTTCGCGGAATCCCGCATAAGGGCTGAGGCCGAAGTCCGGAGGAGATACCGCAGGGAAGTCTCTTTGGCTGAGATCTATAGCGTTATGCCGGACGAATACCAGATGCCTGACAAGGAGATCGAAGCGGAGAAATATGCCTGCCACGCCGATCCCGAATCTCTGGGGGCATTCAAGAAGGTCCTGGAAAGCGGCAGAAAAGCCATCATAATATCGGATATGTATCTGCCACAGGAGGTCATAGCCGAAATCCTGAGCAACAGCGGGATAACCGGCTATTCGAAGCTGTTCGTCTCGGTAGAAATGGGAGCTACCAAGTACGATGGGGATCTGTATCCTCTCGTTCTCAGCGATCTGGGCATATCTGCGGATCAGATAGCCCACATAGGGGACACCAAACGCCCGGATATAGACATGGCTTTCGCGAACGGCATCAGAGGGATCAGATACGTCAGGATGGCGGACAGATATTTTGCCGAGCATCCTTACGTCAAAGAATTCGTCTCTTCAAAGGATCTGGACCGTTCGGTCATCGTCGGAATGGACATGTTCCGCTGGAGCGGGATTATCGGGGAGAAGCGCGACGACGTCTTCGAGCTGGGATTCAGGTTCGGTGGGCCCATGGCGGTCGCCTATTCGGATTATATCATCGGTGCCACCGAGAAAGATTCCAGACTGCTTTTTGTCGCCCGCGACGGATACAATCTGATGAGGGTGCTGCCAATATTGGATCCCGAAAGGAAGGATCTCCGTTACATCAACGCCCAGAGAATCCTGTCCTACGTGTTCACAGACTCCCACATCCCGTACGGCCCTCTCGAGCTGCCTGGTAAGCTCCTCAACAGGTTCGTATTCCAGAAGATAGTCAGCTGGGCGAAATACCTGCTGGAGTTCTTCGAAGAGGTTCTGGGTATAGACGGCATACCGGAAGACCCGTACGAACTCGTGGCGCTGTACAACAGCCGCATAGATCAGATCGATTCCCTCCGCCGCGCCGGCGCCGAGGATTACAGGAAATATGTGCTCTCGTTCTTCGGGCCAGAGGACGTCCATCTGGTGGATTGCACGACGATGAAGTTCACGTCCCAGAAACTGATCGAGACCATGGCCGGGAGGAAGGTACATGGCCATTATTTCGTCAGTCTGGCCGGATCGGACATGGATTACGATTCTTTCCACATCCGTGACAGGGCTGTCTTCGGCTGGTCCCGCATCAACGTCCCCGAGTTTTTCATGAGTTCCCCGGAGCTTCCTGTCACCGGCTGGAAGGATGGGGAGGCTCTGTTCATGCGCGATCCACCCAAGTGGGAGTCGGACCGCTGCGCCATGTACGGCGGAATCACGGATGGCGAATGCTGTTATGCCCAGCAAATGAAGGAAATCCATCGCCTCGGAATCCCGAAGATGGGGTATGAAGCGGTTACGAAGTGGTCCATGATCTCCGCGGATAGGATGTGCCCATATCGCCCGGTATTGGACGGCATCAGATGGGCCGCCGGACCTGACCATTCGGATTGGTCGCCGCTCATCCCGGAGCTGAAGGACATCAGGTTCTTGGCGAAGAGGATGGCGACCGATTTCATCTCGAAAATGAACGAGATGTGATCGTCGCTTCTTTTCCGGAGGGCTGAATATCCTGCCGGACCTGTAGAAAAACGCGGCGAACCAGAATCTTATGAGAAGATAATATGCCAGGGGGAATACCTTCTGGAATCCTCCCTCCAAGAGGACCTGGGCTCCGCCCGCCCTTTTCAGCATGTCCATGTATTCGGGGCTTTCGACGAACTTCAGGAACGATCTGAGAGACATGTGGCCCGATGATCTGATGCGGAGCAATGCGAAGCGCCTTTTCAGGAATCTCTCGTTCGGGAAGCCTTCCACGTATCTCTCTAAATCGTTGTACCTTTCTATCTCCACGCGCCCTCTGCGGTCTTTGTCGCTGTTGCAGATGGACCCCGGCGTCGCAACCATGTATTTGTAGAGGGGTTTGGTGTTGTAGCAGACTTTCTTGGAGTTCAGGAGCGTCTTGTACGTGAACTCGATGTCTTCGCATATACCCTCTTCGAAGTCGATGCCGAATTCTTCGGCCAGATCCGCGCGGTACAGCATCGACCAGGAGGCCACCGGGTATCTTTCCGTTGACCTGAGGATCGCTGCTTCCTCCCCGGTCATGCAATGGATTGCGTATTCTCCCTCATCCTCTTCGAACGGGGTGCGCTCTGTGGAATAGATGAAATTGCATCCTGCGACATCCGCTCCGTATTTCTCGGCGATGGAGGCCATCTCCTCGAGGTAATGCAGGGAAGGCTCGTCGTCCACGTCCAAGAACCAGAGGTACTTCCCTTTAGACATTTTTTTGCCGTAGTTCTTGGAGCCTCCCAAAGCTCCGGTATCGGGGTATTCCACGGCTATGGCGTTGGGCATCTGGGATGCCGCCTCCCGTGCTTTGGCCAGGGATGCGTCGACGCATTTGCTTGAAATGACGAATATCACTTCGATGTCTTTGAACGTCTGCCTGCGCACATAATCGGAGATGTGGCCGATATAAAGCTCCCCGTTCAGCACCGAAATTATCACGCTTACTTCGGGACGGGTTCCGCTTTCGTTCGCAGGCAGTTCCATGATACGACCAAACGCTGTTCATATTTCAGATGTTCGCATCCAACGAGGCCGATATCTTAGCCGCGGATTCCATCCCGGCTCCCTCGGCTATCCAAAGGATCGGCGCCGCGGCGGTCTTCGGCCTGTTTCCTACTCCGCATTCCGAGAAATATCTTACGTCTTCGAACAGGGTTTCGACGGTCCTTATCAATGCGTCCCCTCCGTTCTTGTGGAGGTACGCCCTGACATCCGAATTCTCCATGCCGCTGATGTCTTTCTTCGAGGCCACCATGGCGAATCTGATCGGAGCGGGCTCTCCGGGAGCGATCCCTCTGATGGTGCTGAACATCCCGTAGAACGAGTTGAACGCATCTATGAGGTCCGCCATATTGGTTCTCGCGAACCTGGGGTCGAAGACAAACACGATTCCGTCGGTGTACTTGTAGTACTCTTCGAACAGATCTTTGTCTTTTCTCGCCAGGAATTCCGAGCCAGATATGTCGCTGTACACTATTTCGGAGCCGGTCCCAGATAGGGGTTTGAGGAACAGGCATTCGGAATTGACGGCCCCAGGCTCGGTGGGATGCGCCGAATCCCTGCATGCGATGATATCGGGGGATAGGCCGGCGGTCGGGGTCTCAGATGTTATGTCTATCTTTTTGGCCGCAGCCATTATCATCTCGGCGGACGCAAGCATCAGCGTGGTTTTCCCGGCGCCAGACGCACCCGCCAGGGATATGCAGACGGGGTATGATTCGCGGGTTGGGATGAGCTGGAGGCAATGCGGGCATTTGGTCTCAAGCATCCCCCTTGTGCCATGGGTGCAGGGAATCTTGCGGCCTTTGTTTGTAGTCTGGCATTTTATGCCGTATTTGCCGGGGATCGGATAGTCTATCATTTCGCCGTCGCTTACGACCAAGGGGCGGGAGAATTTCCTTCTGCAGCTGGGGCAGACGGCGAATCTGGTGGAGGTTCTGTATTCCAGCCTTTCTTTTTTCCTGGCTTTGGATATGGAATGGGATACGACCGCCCAAGCTATGGCGAAGGGGATTATCAGCGCGACGGAGATGATCGCGGACCAGACGGCATAAAGGGGCAGGGCTATGATCGGGGCGACCGCATAGAATTTGTTCCTTTTCCATGCCGAGCTGATGAGGCCCCAAGGGGCGGCTACGCATCTGAGGGGCGCATACGGACGGTGGGTCCACAGGTATTGGACGCGATTCTGGTCTCCGAGGACGTCCAAGGGCTCCGACGTGAACATTCCTGCGGCGGAAAGCGCGAATCCTATTATTGCCACGTATAAGCCCCAGGGCTGCTCCGAAAGCAATCCGCTGTAAGGTCCAGACAGTTTGGCGATCCCGGGGATGACGGTCGCAGGTTCGCTTCCGAACGTCATGATCGTAAGGAACAGCGCCAATCCGGCGTAGACAAGAGCGGGGACGTAGATAGCCGTTATGATTGTCTTGTTCGCGGTTCCCATCACGCGGAGCCGCTTTATCGGCCCAGGGTTTGACTCGCCTGTTTCGTCCGTTTCGCTCATAACCCGTAATATGCGCGATAGTTAAAACACGTTCGTGACCGCCAAGTTTTTTGTGCCCTAAGAATATGGGCCTGATAGGTGTTCGCTTGAGACGTTCGGCCCTTTTCCTTCTCGCTATCGCCGCATTCGTGGCCTTCGCGCTGTCGCTCTCAGTTTCCGGAGCGGACGCTTCCGAGGGAGGCGCCAAAATAGGAAACATGTTTTATGAGACTGTTCCGAAGGCTTTGGAGGCCAGCGAATCCGGCGATGTCGTTTTTGTCATCGGGGATGAGGTATCCGGGAAGAATCCGTATATGTCTGCAACCATAGACGAGGATGTCACGGTCAAAGAAGGCGTGACATTGGTGCTCCCATATTCCTCTGTTCTGGATAAAGATGGGACGATGGACGGCAACGATAAAGCTTCTGCTAAAATATCGAACGATCGTTATCTGGCATTGATTCTTGAGAAAGGTTCGACCATTACGGTAGAAGGCGAGCTCATAGTCGGGGGGGTGCTTTCTAAGCTTTTCACTTTCGATTATCAGGGGCATACGTCCGGAAGTTTCGCCCGCCTTTACATCAAGGGGGATGTCACGGTTAAGGACGGCGGGGTTCTCCGCTGTTATGGCTCTCTCATGGGGACCGGAACTTTGCGCGCGGAGAAGGGTTCAGAGATATATGAGCCATTCATCGTCACCGATTATGTCGGCGGGGATTTCGCTTACGTCAACTACAATAGCGGGCAGTCTCCGTTCAACAGATATGCTGTCCAGAATATACAGTCCAAATTCGAGATGGAATATGGAGCAATTGTTCATGGGCTCATGAATCTCTATGCGAACAAAAAATTCAACAAAGCCACCGTCACTTTGGTCGGGGTTGATGAGGGGCTAATCAAACTGGCCGAAGGGGCCTCGCTCACGACCAGGTACGTCTCATCTGAATATCTTTCTGCCGAAGGGATGAGCGATGTATGGGATGATGATTGGCAGAGTAACATATGGAATGATGTCGGCAAGAAATACATCAGAATAGTGGGCGGAGGATCTGCCGGATCCATAATCCTCGATGTGCAGGGGCGTCACGTGGACACCGCAAAAACCGTTTTTTCAATCCCATATAACTTTGACATAACCATCGTCAGCGGGAATTTCGAGATTGCCAATCAGCTGAGGTTCCTGCCAGGATCCAGCCTTGGAGTCGCCAGAGGGGCAACGCTGAACGTCACAGGGACCTTGATATGCTATAATGGCCTTTATGACCATGTTTTTGAGAAAAAATACTATCCGACACCTGAAATTCTTTCGGCTGGAGGGTTTAGTGTTGTGGCCGACATGGTGGTCAGCGGTGAGATGAAAGTATCCGGAACTTTTCTGGGCACTATTCAATCCTCCGTGGTCGGATCTAAGGTTCAAATCGATAATGATGCTAAGTTGTCATCGACGGCGGTGTATGGCGCCGACGGCAAGTTCAATGGCAAGATTATTGAAAACAAAACCAGCATGCCGATCAGCGCGATGGCATGCGGCGCCGACGGCAATCTTTTCACCTTGCTTCCCGGCAAAACCTATACTTCCATCGATAGGGTCAGCAGGGACGTGGCATTCGTCTGCCAGTATAAGGACGAGATAAGCGGCTATTCTGGCGTTTTGACTTTCACCCAATCCATCATGGGCGCTTGGGATACCGGAGATTTCCATGTCACATACAACGCCAACGGGGGCTCCGGAAAGGTTCCGACCGATTCGGGCCTCTATGAATACGGCGAATACGCCACAGTCTTGGCCAAGAACACCCTTTCCAAATCCGGATTCGAATTTTCCGGATGGTCGGCCAGCAAAGATGGCTCGGTGCCTATATACAAACAGGGCAGTTTGATCAGAGTCCTCGGGGATACCGTGCTGTACGCAGTCTGGGAGAAGGAAAAGGTCCATGTCACCGGTGTGACGCTGAACAAAACTTCGGCAGAGCTCCTGACGGGAGAATCACTGGAGCTCATAGCGACCGTTATGCCTGCCGATGCGACCGACAAAAGCGTTGTCTGGTCCAGCAGCAGCCTCAAGATAGCATCCGTAAGCGGCGGCAAAGTGGCGGGCATATCCCCCGGGACCGCGACGATAACGGTCAGAACCTCCGACGGAGGATACACCGCCACATGCAAGGTCACGGTCACCGCCAAGATTGTCCCTGTTACTGGGATCACATTGAACAAAGACGCCCTATCCATCGTCCAAGGGGAATCCGCGACCGTCATAGCCACGCTGTCGCCATCCAACGCCACGAACAAGACGGTTATTTGGAGCACGAGCGATTCGTCGGTTGCGACAGTCAGTTCAGGGAGAATCTCGGGGATATCCCCCGGGACTGCGATCATCACCGCGGTAACTTCTGACGGAGGATTCGAAGCGGAATGCAAAGTCACCGTCGATGATGGCGAGGTGCATGTCGAATCCGTGAGCATAGACAAGTCCGCCGGGACCATCAAAATCGGAGAGACATTGGCATTGAGGGCCATCATCACCCCTTCGGATGCCACCAACCGCACCGTATTCTGGTCTTCGAGTGCTCCGTCGGTGGCCAGCGTTTCGGGAGGCGTAGTCACGGGGCTTTCCGAAGGCGTCGCGATAATAACCGTCACCGCCCAAGACGGCGGAGCAACGGATTCCTGCCAGATATCCGTTCAAAGGGTTCCCGTAACGGCCATAAGCATCAGCGAGGAGGAAGCTTCGGTCGCCATAGGCTACGAGTGCTCTCTCGGGGTCGACATCATTCCGTCGGATGCAAGCGATAAAAGAATCGAATGGTCAACCAGCGATCCGTCGGTGGCCACAGTTTCGAACGGGGTCGTGAAGGCCGTATCTCCAGGGACCGCTATCATAACCGCCACCTCTGTGGACGGGGGATTCTCGGATCAGTGCGTCGTGACAGTAGTGAAGAGTGCGATCCATGTCGCCGGGGTAACGTTGGACAGAACGAGCGCATCCATTATGGTGGGAGAGGAGACAGCTCTGAAAGTGACTGTCACTCCTTCTGATGCTGACAATAAGGTCATCATCTGGAAAAGCGTTGATCCTTCGGTGGCAAACGTCGGCCAGGATGGCATCGTGAAAGGTTTGTCTGCGGGCGTCACTAAGATAGTCGCTTCTTCTGCCGACGGGAACATATCCGATTCCTGTTCGATAACTGTCATAGCTAAGGAGATCCCGGCAGAAAGCGTATCTCTGGACAAGTCGACCGCATCGATGGCCGAAGGCGAAAATCTGAAGCTTACCGCTGAAGTTCTGCCGTTGGACTCAACCGATAATGTGCAATGGTCCTCAAGCGATACTTCTGTGGCTAAGGTTTCTTCAGATGGCCTTGTGACCGCACTTTCGGCCGGCAAAGCCACGATAACGGCCATAGCCGGCGGATTCTCGGATTCCTGCCAGATAACCGTCAAGGAACCAGTGCGCGCGGTCGAAGGAATAACTTTGGATCGCGAAAGCATGTCGTTGGTCTCCGGAAGCACTCAAACTATAGTGGCAACGGTCATCCCATATGATGCGACCAACAAAGAAGTGTTCTGGATAACGAGTGATCCATCTGTCGCCACGGTATCGGACGGGGTTGTCACCGGAGTTTACGAAGGCACAGCCAATATAATGGTGAAGACCGCCGACGGAGGATTCGAGGCAAAATGCGTCGTTTCGGTTTCCAGCGATATAATCTCGGTCACCGGAGTAGCTTTAGATCGGTCTTCAGCCACGATTGTTCTGGAAGAAACGCTGACCCTGTCTGCTAAAGTTTCGCCATCCAATGCGACCAACAAAGAGGTCTACTGGTCAACCAGCGATCCATCCGTCGCTACGGTATCGGATGGCATCGTCACTGCCGTTTCCGAGGGTACGGCGACGATAAGCGTTCTGACGATGGACGGGGGATATTCCGCCGAATGCACCGTTACTGTCGCGAAAGGCGAGATACACGTAACGGGGGTATCCCTCAGCAGCAGCGCTTTGGCATTGAAAGCCGGGGATTCAGCCAAGCTTTCCGCGGAGGTCAGGCCTGCCGATGCCAGCGATAAGAGGGTCACCTGGAAGACGAGCGATTCAGCCGTAGCCACAGTGGATTCTGATGGGAATGTGAAGGCCGTTTCACCAGGAAGCGCCACCATAACCGTCACAACCGTCGATGGGAGCCATTCTGCCGAATGCGCCGTCACAGTCGCGGAGGAACCCCATCCCGAAGGCGGCGGGAGCAACGCGATGCTATATGTTGGCATAGCCGTCATCGCGCTCTTGGCGATAATCGCAGCAGTCTATTTCGTCCGCCACAGATGAATGCGGCTTAGGGGGAGGATACGTCCTTCCCCTTCTAAATCGGCAATTTTCCGTTGCTTACGCGTTCTTTAGTTATGTTGGCCTTTCTTACTCCTTTTTATTAATATAATAGCACCCATAATTTTTATTAGTAGACCTCATACCCACATTGTCAGAGCCCAGGGGACCTTATGGGTCTTCGAGCCTGGTTCAGTGATTCAAATGAAGAACAGCAACGCGTTAATCATCGCCATGCTGGTATCTCTCATCGCGATGGCGGGCATCGTCTGCCTTGCGGACGAGAAAGCCGCCGCCTCCCCCAATTCGGGCGAGGAGCTCGTGGCAGATGCCAACATGTTCCTTGAGGAAACGATCGGCACCAACATCGTCAGCATAAAGTATACCGACGACGGCGTCATCGAGGTCATAGCAGACCCGGCTTTCGTTTCCGAGCTCTCTGCCAACACGGCGGAGATGAAAGGGCTAGCATACGACATCATCACCAAATACGACAGTTTCGTCTTGGATGGCGTTTCGTACATGGAAGGCGGAATTCCCGATCCTTCCGCGTCCGCCACCGGAGCGCTCTGCATCGCGGGGATCGCGATCAACAACATCTGCTCAGCGACCCCCGGACTTGTCACGGTCTATGCTTCCGAGAGCTTCACAGTGACCAAGACCGGATACGAAGAGTACGACGGAAGCGTCGTCGTCAAAATCCCGCTGGACCAAAAGTCTATTGATTTCGCGAGATACGCCACCAATTTCGTTCAGATCGACGTCTATGACGGCGAGATTTGCGCTGCGGCAATCGTTCCCGCGGCTTCCGGCGACGTTACTCTCCGCGAACTTGCGACTTTGTATTCTACGCTGACTGCTGACAAGGTCTTCGACCCCCAGTATGCCAGCATGATAAACACTCTCGCTGACATTGCCAACAGGCTTCCCAACGCGATCAGCTCGGTCAGTTTCGTCTGGAACTCAAACAAAACCGACTACAGCCTCACGCTTTCCGATTTCGAGCCCGGAGAGGGCGCAGATGCCTACCAGAAACTTGCGAAAGGAATCGTCAACGGAATCGGAGACGCTCTCCCGGGCACCGTCAACGCTTGGGACGTTCCTCTCAGCGAGTTTTACGACCCCTCCACCGGAGAATTCAACGTTTCCGGCCAGGCACATGCTGACTACTATGCAGGATACGGCACCGTCGTGCCCTTCACCGTCAACTTCGACGCTTACATAATCAACGCCGAAGACTCTGCCGCCGCCTTCGTCGCCGACATGAACTCTGTTTTCGAGTCCTCCGTCGGTCTCGATGCTGCCTATGGAGTCTATGAGAACGGGCAGATCAAGTTCTACGTCTACCCCCAGAATATCCCTGCCAATGTCGACTGGAACGACCCATCGATGGCTCAATTCATCATCGACAGCTATGTCAAATACGTCATGGGCGGCGTTACCTACATCCAGGACGGAGACATCCCTGACGTCGATGCCGCTATTAACGGCCTTCTCAGGGACGGCGTAAATGCCATCGGCAACATCAGCGTCGCCGAGCCCGGAATGGCTCTCGCGTATTTCGCGGATGTGAACATAATCAAATCCCAGTGCGCGCCGTATGATGGGGCCATATTCGTCTACGTCGACGTGGATCAGGCCATGATCGATGCCGCTGAGAAGATCTCTTCCGTCGTTTCCGTAGATGACAAGACCGGAAAGATTTCCGTCAGCGTTCCTCTTTACGGAATCGATGGGGAGATGACCGCCGAGTACCTCGCCATGCTGTACAGCCAGGTCAATGCCGTCCAGCTCTTCGGCGAGAAATACGGCAACGCTCTCAACAAAGTGCTTGAGCCTCTCCTCAATGTCCCTGAGCTCTTCAACATCCTCTCGATTGTCTGCGACAAGGACGGAGTATCGTACAAGATCGCTCTCAGGAACTTCCAGCCTGGAGATGGAGCCGATGCATTCCAGAAGATAATGGCTGGAATCTACAACAGCATGGACAAATCCCCCGAAGGATACACCAGCGGATGGGATGTCCCCATGTCCACCTTCTTCAACCCCGAAACCGGAGAGTTCGAGGCTTCAGGAAGCATCGTGATCAGCGGAGGCGGGATGGACATCAACATCGGAGTGATCGGAAAGGTCGATCCTCAGGAGCGTCCATACGACCTCGTGATCGAATCCCCCGAGCACGCGACCATCATCGCTGTCCCCGGAATCGATCCCACCAGAGTGGCTTTCGTCGTCATCCCTGAGAACGGGTATGCCGTTGATTCCGTCATCATCAATATGGGAGGTGTTACTTACGACATCACTGACACCATGGTTATTGAGCTGACCGACGACGCCGTCGTCACTGCAGAGGTCTCCCCTGTCTTAGTGCCCGTCGAAGGCGTCACTCTTGACAAGACCAGTATCACCATCTATGTCGGAACCAGCGCTGTCCTCAAAGCGACTGTCCTGCCTGCCAACGCCACCAACAAGAACGTCATGTGGAGCAGCAGCAACCTCAACGCTGTATCCGTCAATAACGGCGTTGTCGTCGGTCTCGCCAAGGGAACCTCGACCGTAACCGTCACAACCGTCGACGGAGGATACACCGCATCATGTGTTGTCACCGTAATAACCGGCCAAGCCACTGACATGACCCTCAACATCGATCGCGCCGAGCTCAGGCCCGGAAATGTCCTCATCCTTGAGCCCATTTTCTACCCTGCCGGTGCCGACCACGACCCGGTTGTCTGGTCCACCAGCGACGCTTCCGTGGCTACCGTCTACAACGGAGTCGTCAGGGCAGCTTCCGTCGGAACCGCCATCATCACGGCAACTTGCGGAGACCTCGTCGCGACCTGTTACGTCCTCGTGACTTCCGATGCCATCCCCGTCGAGAGAGTCGTCCTCGACGCCAGCGCGATCTCCATGTATGTCGGAGAGAGCGCGACACTGACCGCTACCGTCCTGCCTGCCGATGCGACCATAAAGGACGTCATCTGGAGCAGCGGCAACGAGTCTGTCGCTATTGTCAACGACGGCGTAGTGACCGGAATAGCCGCAGGAAAGACCGTCATCACCGTTACCACCGTCGACGGAGCCCACACAGCCACCTGTTCTGTGACTGTCATGGCCCCGATCGTCCATGTGACCGGAGTCACTCTCGACAAGACCTCCGCAGAGATTTTCGTCGGCGAGAAAGTCACTCTCATCGCCACCGTCCTGCCCGCCGATGCGACCAACAAGGCCGTCATCTGGTCCTCCAGCAACGCTTCCGTTGCGACCGTCGATGTCAACGGCGTCTTTACCGGTATCTCCGAGGGAACCGCCATCATAACCGTTACCACCGTCGATGGAGGTTACAAGGCCGAGTGCGCCGTAACCGTCAAGCCCATCGTGCCTCCAGTCGTCCATCCGACCGGAGTCACCCTTGACAAGACCTCCGCAGAGATCTGCGTCAACGAGACTCTCGCTCTCACTGCGACTGTCCTGCCTGCTGACGCCACCGACAAGAGCGTCACCTGGTACACCAGCGATGCTTCCGTCGCCACCGTCAGCGCCAACGGCGTTGTCACCGGTATCTCCAAGGGAATCGCGACTATTACCGTTGCCACCGTCGACGGAAACAAGACCGCGACCTGCGTCGTGACCGTGACCGAGAGGCTTGTGCCCGTAACCGGAATCACGCTCGACACCATCGCTACCACCATCGACGTCGGCAGCACCGTGACTCTCAACGCCACGATCATCCCCGCGGACGTTTCCAACAAGAACGTCATTTGGACCAGCAGCGACCCCAATGTCGCTACCGTCAACAAGGGAGTCGTCACCGGAGTTTCCAAGGGAACTGCCACGATCAGAGCCGCTTCCGAGGACAACCCCTCCGTGTATGCGGAATGTGTTGTGACCGTCAATGAAGTAACTCCTGTCATCCATGTGACCGGAGTCACTCTTGACAAGACCAACCTCCAGCTCAAAGTGGGCGAGACTGCAACCCTCAAGGCGACCGTTGTGCCCTCTGACGCTTCCGACAAGAAAGTCTCCTGGAGATCCAGCGATACCAAGGTCGTCATCGTCGATTCCGACGGAAAAGTCACGGCCGTCGGCAAGGGAACCGCGAAGATCACCGTCATCACCGAAGACGGCGGCAAGACCGCGACCTGCGACGTCACTGTCACCGACGGAGGATCCGGAGGCGGCGACAACAACCTCTGGCTCTACATCGGAATCGCTGCGGCAGCTATCATCATCATAGCTCTGCTGGCGTTCTTCCTCATGAGAAGGAAGTGATCCGAAACCTGAACGAGGGGGAAACCCCTCCCAAACAATCGGTCCGGTCTTCGAAGGCCGGGCCGTGGCTTTCTTTTTTTCTTGTTATAATCCCTGCTCAGTTTTATGATGGGATGCGAAACCGCGGCTGTCAGGAAAGACTTTATCTGCTTTTAGATCTTCTTTCGATAATCGATATGTAGATAATAGAAGGGAATTGATGCAAGGGGTCATCATCGGCCCCAATAATATCGAAGGGTTTGGATGGGGTTTCCCATCCGCATCGCACTTCAAAAACGTGATCGATCTGATGTTTCGGTTCCGGTCATCACAGGGCTATTTTGCTTTTGTATTCCAGGCATCTCCCTATGAATTCTGCGGCTATATCCGGGTTCGAATAGTAGTACAGATGAGGGAATCCAGCGATTATGCGGCCGTCGTCATGGATGCATCTGTATTCCAATCCCGACGGTTTCTTTGCTTTCCAATCGCTTCCGCAGTTGTCGCTGTCCCAATAATGGAATTCGTGGCCTTTGCACCATATCCCGCTGGATTTCGATTCGAAGGTGGCATAGCCGAATCTGGTCAGCTTGCTCATGTTCTTGGAATCGCCGTCGATGACGTTGCACATGCAGTATGTCATGCCTTCCTTGTTGGTCATCATCGTATGGAGGTACATGAAGCCGCCGCATTCGGCCATGCATGGCATCCCGGCATCCAGCTTGTTTTTTATGTCCTCCCTCATGGCAGCGTTGTCCTCCAATTCCTTGGCGTGGAGCTCGGGATACCCTCCCGGTAGCATTATGCCGTCGACGTCCGGAAGTTTCTTGTCCTTCAAAGGCGAGAATCTGACGATCTCGGCGCCCATCCTTTTCAGAAGATCTACGTTGTCCTCGTATATGAAGCAGAAAGCGTCGTCGTCGGCGAGCCCGATTCTTGTTTTCCCAGCGGTCTGGGGTATCTCCGGAGGTTCCCCTTCGATGTCGGGGGCCTCGTTCGCGATCTTTATCAGCGAGTCGATGTCCAGAGTCCTCTCCAAGACGTCAGCCAGTTTGTTGAGTTTGTCCTTCAGATTTTCGATTTCTCCGGGGAGCACGAGGCCAAGGTGCCTGCTTTCGAGCACCAGATCGCTCACTTTGGGCACGTAGCCGATGGCTTTCACGCCGAGTTTCTCTGCTTCAGGCGCTATCATCTTGAACACTTTCTCGGACATCCTGTTGAATATGACGCCTTTGATGTTGTTCTTCCTGTAATCGAGGAATCCTTTCAGCACCGGGAGCGTCGAGAGGCTCGCCCCGCGGCTATCGATCAGGAGAATCACAGGGGTGCCGGTTTTGATGGAGACGTCATAGGAGCTCGCTTCGGAACTGTCCACTTTGATGCCGTCGTAGAATCCCATCACGCCTTCCACCACTGAGATGTCGTATCCTTCCGCGCTTCTGGAGAAGATATATCTCAGGTCGTTTTCTTTCAGGAAGAAAGCGTCCAGATTCTTCGATTTGGCGCCGATGATGCGGCTGTGGAACATGGGGTCGATGTAATCGGGACCGCATTTGAACGAGGCTGTCTTAAGCTTCCTGTTCACCAGAGCCTGCAGTATGCCGCAGGTCGTGAGCGTCTTTCCGCTGCCGCTGGAAGGGGCTGCTATCATGATCCTCGGGCATCTCATTTTCTCGCCACCGTGATGTATACCGGATTCTGTGCGGTCATAAGATGGTATCTGCCGGCTTTCCTGGATTTCGAGGCGTTGATGCAGACGGTCTCCTCTTCGACGAGGCCTTCCTCGCGGATGACCGCCATAGTCTCAGACAGAGTCTCCAAAGTGACGGAGTTTATGACCATGCGGACGCAGGGATTCATGGACAGAAGCTTCTCAACGATCTCCTTCAGATTGCCCGACGACCCGCCGATGAAAGCGTGGGTGGGCGCAGGCAGACCTTCCATGGCATCCGGGGCCAGACCGCGGATCACCTTTACGTTCGGAGCGCAGAACTTCTTTTTGTTGAGTTCGATGAGATCAGCCGCTGCATCTTCCCTTTCAATCGCGTAGACTCTGCCTTCCGGGCAATCCAGCGCCATGGCAATGGATACCGATCCGGTGCCGGCGCCCACGTCGAATGCGACCGAGTCCGGGGAAAGGCGGAGCTTCGCGACTGACAGCGCTCTGACGTCGCTCTTCGTCATCGGCGCATCGCCTCTTATGAATTCCTCGTCCGGAATCCATATCGGGCAGGATGCGTCCGGATGAGGGTTCTGGATCACCGCCGCGCAGAGGGCGCCGAATTCCTTGCTTACCAACTCTTCAGGCGACCCGGAGACTATCGATTCGTCCTCGTAGCCGAGGTTGCTTCCTATCGTCACCGTAACGTCAGGAAGATACTCCATAAGCTCGGAGCACAGGGCTTTGGCCCCTTCTGTACCGGACAGCAGTGCGAAGACCGTCCCGTTGGTTCTCGCCGCTCCGGTGACGTTGAATTCTCTGCCATGGATGCTCGTCAGCTTTGCGTCCTGCCACGGTATCCCCATTTTCGAGCATAGATAGGCGGCGGTGGAGATTCCGCACTCCGATTCGACGTCGAATCCTTCCAGCGCTTCCAGCAGTTTCTTGGCGCCGCTGTAGAATCCGATGTCACCTGATAGGAGGATCGCTATGTTTCTGTATTCCTGATGTGAGGCCAGGTATTCCGCTATTCTGTCGGCGCGATATTCGGCCAGGGTGTTGGGACCTTTTGCGCCGGCGGTTCTCAGCATCCTTTCGGCGCCTATGACCAAGTCAGCTCCTTTGACTATCTTCGAGGACCTCACGGTCATCCCGTCTTCGCCCATCCCTATCCCGATCAGAGTGACCTTTCTCTTGGAGCTGTCTTTGAGCTCCTTGCCGACGATGCGTCCCAGCTCAGCCAGAGCGTCCGCATATTGCAGCCCGCTGTCCGGAGGCCTGGCAACGAGGACAATTTTGGCGCCGGTCTTCTCCGCGGCGGATACTTTCTCCGGGAACCCTCCGGATGGTCCGGAATCTTTCGTGACGATCCATTTCGCATCCGCATGGTTGATGGTCGCAACGTTGAACTCCTCCGAGAATGGGCCTTGGGCGCAGATAAGGTTCTTGCCCTGGAATCCCAGCGAACTGCATTTGCTTACAGATTCTGGGGTCGAGAGGACGCGCATGAACACCCTCTCCGTATGATTCGGAATTTTGGTGTATTCCTCGGCTTCCTTGGATCCGGTGGTGACGAGGATGTTTCCTTCCGTCTTGGAAAGGAACTCCGCGGCTTCGCGGACCGAACCGACCACTGCCATCCCGTCTTGGGAGCCGGCGTCTCTGAGCACCCTGACCAATTTGGTTCCGGTGGCGTCGCATGCCTGCCTGATGTGCTCGGATATCACAGATGCGTACGGATGGGTGGCATCGACGACGCAGCCGCATCCCTTATTCCTTATTTCTTTGGCGATGCCTTCAGCCCCTCCGCAGCTTCCCACCTGGACGTCGGAGATTCCATCGCCGGACATCGCGTCAGCTCCGTATTGGGTGGCCACCCTCACATGGACGTTCGCGCCGGCGGCCTTCAAGAGCCTGGATATCGCCCTTCCCTCGGTCGTCCCAGAGAATATGAGTATGTCTTCCATGTCAGAACCTCGGTTTCACTTCGATTTTGGATAGGGCCACAGTCATCCCATCGGAAGCGGTCTTCCGGCGTATCAGCGTTCCCCCGCGCGCTTTGATCGCGGCCCTCTCGCACACGCAGTCTACGGCGGTCACGGATCTGACGAAATTCGATCCCGAGAATTTCCCCTCCAAAGACATCAGTTCTTCCGAGGTGAAGAACATCACAGGGCATTTCAGGGACGCGGCGAGGTCCAGAACCGCTCTCTCGTCGGATTTCAGGTCTATGCTGGACACCGATCCGACTCTTTCGGGAGCTATGCCTTCTTCTTTCAGGACTGAGAGCACGAACTCAAGCATCTTCCCGGGAAGGATCCCTCTTTTGCATCCGACGCCGACGGAGATGTCCATGGGAACCAGGTTGAGGGTCACATTGAACGGGGATTCGGAGGGATCCGAAGATATGCGTACGCCGCAGTGCCCGGCGTCGGCTTCCGTGAGCCCGTGGGGCAGGTTTCCTTCGATGGGTCTGTCTGATGATATGCCCACGAATTTGTCCGCCAGTATGTCCGCGGAAATTATCTGCACTTTGTGGAGGTCGGTGATTCTGAGGCAATTTTCGGTGGCGAACACGTCAACAGAGAACTTCCCGTTGATATCCGTCGCGGTGGTTATGATGGGCGTGGCGCCTATGCCAGCAGCTATTCTTGCCGTCAGGCGGTTGCTTCCGCCGATATGCCCGGAAAGGAGAGCTATCGCGTATCTTCCGTGCTCATCCACGCAGACGACCGCGGGGTCCACATCTTTGGTTTTGACGTATGGCGCGATGAGCCTGACAGCTATTCCGGTAGCTCCGACGAACACGATAGCGTCCACGGACGGGAAAGTCTTGGCGGTCCATTCGTCAGATGAGCACTGTATCATCTCTATGCCTTCGACGTCATGGGTGGTTTTGCACTGGGCGGTGACGTCCTCCCCATCCAGAGAGTCCCTGATCCTCAGGGCGGTTTTGCATCCGTTTGCCGTGAACGCTATGATCGCTATCCTCATTTCCGCGTCGCCTCCTCGATGAGAGCGTCTGCCAGTTCGGTCTTCCCCAGAAGGCCGTAGACCGACGAGAACATGACCGCCCCAACACGGATCTTCCCGGCCGTGCGGTGGTTCATGTAGAATTGGATTTTTTCCATAAGGATCCCGCAGGTTTTTTCCATGAGCTCCGGGCTCAGCAGGCTCAGAGCATCGTCCGTGGATATGCATCCCATGATTCTTTTGACCGTATCGATATCCGCGCCTGCCATCGCAGCGTTGGCGGCTATCGTCTCCATCCTGCCGTCCGCATTCCGGGAATGGGTGTTCATTATCCCGGCCGCCACTTTGACGATCTTCCCTATGTTGGAGATCAGGACCACATCAGTCTCCAGCGCGCAGGCATGGTCCAGCATCTCGCCGACGAAATTGCTGCATTTAACGCACATGTCGTCCGTGATCCCGGGGATGGAATCGCTGAATTCCTTGCCATAATTTCCGGGGACGACTATCAGGACCTTCTCTCCGGCGGCGGCATGGACGTCCATCTCTTTCTTTATCGACGCCACCAGAGCGGTTTCGCTCATCGGCTCGACTATGCCGCTGGTGCCGAGTATGGATATCCCGCCGACGATACCAAGACGGGGATTGAATGTTTTGGTAGCTATGTTCTGGCCTTCCGGCACGCTGACCACGACCGAGAATCCGCCTTTGTAGCCGTATGTGAGCGCCAAGTCCTCCAGAGCTTCCCTTATCATGCTTCTTGGGACTTTGTTTATCGCGGCGTTCCCGGGAGGCTGATCCAGGCCTTTCCGCGTGACCCTGCCTACGCCCACTCCTCCATCTATGGTAATGCCAGCGTCCGTGAGCGTCACTTCGGAGCATATCAGCGTTCCATGGGTTGCATCCTGGTCGTCGCCTCCGTCTTTTCTGACGGCGCAAATGGCGCGTTTCCCCTCGGATCTCGGCTCTTCCACCGGCAGATCGAGAAGGATTCCTTTGGGCGTGAGTATTTCGACATGGGCAGGGAATACGCCTGACAAAAGGGCTTGAGCGGAAGCTTTCGCGGCTGCGGCAGCGCATGTGCCAGTGGTATGGCCGCATCTCATCCGGCGGGAACCCACGATCACATAGTTGCCTTCCATATCTCTGCCTCCGTTTTCCATATTGTTGGATGTATAGATATTATATTATAATTGGGTGCTCACAACGCGCTTAGGACGTGAAATGCAATCCGTTCGGATAGATATTCCGTCTGTTTCCATTCGAAAGTTTGGAGTTGAATTACGGCCGGCGATTCTTATTTATTGTCCCTTAATCTACAACCCTCACCGATATGCGCCGATAAAGGTGCCGAGGAGGAACTGACATGATATCGTTCATAGGTGCGGGCCCGGGCGACCCCGAGCTCCTGACGTTAAAAGGTAAGAGGCTCATCGACGCCGCTGATGTGGTGATATATGCGGGATCGCTGGTCAATCCCGCCGTTTTAGATGGCTGCAAGCCCGATGCGAAGATTTACAACAGTGCCCTGATGAATCTCGACGAGGTCATCGAAGTAATGAAAGAGGCTGAAGCCGCCGGAAAGAAGTGCGTCCGCGTGCACACCGGGGATCCCGCCATCTACGGCGCCCACAGGGAGCAGATGGACAGGCTCGACGAGCTCGGCATAAAATATGAGGTGATCCCGGGGGTCAGTTCGTTCCTCGGGACCGCGGCGGTCCTCAACGCGGAGTACACCCTCCCAGGGAAGAGCCAGAGCGTCATCCTCACCAGGATGGAAGGCAGGACGCCTATGCCTCCCAGAGAGAAGCTTGTGGACCTCGCAAGGCATCACGCCACCATGGTCATTTTCCTCTCCATCGGATTTTTGGACGAGATGGTCGCGCAGCTTGAGGAGGGCGGATACGAGCCCGAGACTCCAGTCGCAGTCGTCTACAAGGCCACCTGGCCCGACCAGAAGATTGTTAGGGGCACTTTGGCCGACATCGCCGCGAAAGTCGAGGCAGAGGGCATAAAGAAAACCGCTCTCACAGTCGTCGGGGATTTCCTCGGGGATGAGCACGACCTTTCAAAACTTTACGATAAGACATTTACAACCGAGTTCAGGGTTGGCAAACCAGAGTGATATAATGGCTATAACCGTAGTGAAGCCTGAGGACATAGAAGCGCACAGCATGGCGACCATAGTCTCCGAATTGAACGGAAGGACTTGGCCTGAGCCAGAGTTCTCCATAGTTAAGAGATGCATACACACTTCCGCCGATTTCGATTACGCCGACAATCTGGTGTTCTCCGAGGATGCGGCGAACATCGGAGTCAAAGCGATAAGAAACGGCGCCCACATCGTGACCGACACCAAAATGGCTGCCGCCGGAATCAACAAGCCCAGGCTCGCCCAGTACGGCGGAGAGGTCCATTGCTACATCTCCGATGAGGACGTCTCCGCGGAGGCCAAGGAACGCGGATGCACCCGCGCCACCGTGGCGATGGAGAAAGGCGCCGAGCTTGCCAAGAGCCATCCGGTCATCTTTGCCATCGGGAATGCTCCCACCGCGCTGATAAGGCTCGCGGAGCTGATCGATTCGGGAGAACTCAAGCCTGCATTGATCATCGGGGCACCCGTCGGATTCGTCAACGTGGTCGAATCCAAGGAGATAATCATGGAGAGGGATGTGCCGTTCATAGTCCCCAAGGGAAGGAAAGGCGGATCCAACATCGCGGCGACAATCTGCAACGCGATGATGTACTATAAAGGCTGAATCAAACCGGGGCGTCTAACTGGGCGCTCCATTTTTAAGACTATAGTGATAATCGAGAAGACTGCATCGTTTTCTAATTTATCACTATAGTATTATAGAGAAAAGTGCGGGGGAATCCCCCGTCATTCAGTCAGAGCTTTCCAGCAGTTCTCTATCAGCTGCTTTTCCTGCCTGACAATCTCGTCTCTGGTCATTATCTGCTCCATGGCCTGGCCGATCTGGACGTCGGTGGATCCGGGGGAAGTCCCGCCGTAGGAATCGCGCCGTTCCATGCATTTTCTCACCGGGAGCACCTGATACACGTCCTGCTCTATCCTGTCGGAGAAGCTTCTGAGCTCCTCGAGAGGCATGTCCTCGAGGTTCACGCCTGATTCGATGCTTTTCCTCACGGCGGCGCCGACGATCCCATGGGCTTCTCTGAACGGGACGCCTTTGGTGACCAGATAATCGGCAAGATCGGTGGCGTTGATCTGCCCTCTGCTGGTGACTTCCATCATTCTCTTCGTATTGAATTTGGATGTGGAGATGACTTTGGACATGATTTTTACGCTAGAGATCACCGTGCGCATGGATTCCATCACGGGGGACTTGTCCTCCTGGAGGTCGCGGTTGTAGGTCAGCGGGAGGCCCTTGGTCATGACTATCATGGTCGTCAGGGCGCCTATCACAGATCCGGTCTTGCCTCTGACGAGCTCCGCGATATCCGGGTTCTTCTTCTGAGGCATGATCGACGATCCGGTTGCGTATCTGTCGTCCATCTCCACGAACCCGAACTCCTGCGAAGACCACAGTACGAGCTCCTCGCAAAGAGATGATAGGTGGATGGCGGTCTGCGCCGCGCAATATGCCAGTTCGGTCACGAAATCCCTGTCGCTGACGGTGTCCATGGAATTCTCGGTGGGCTCTCTGAATCCCAGGGCGGCGGCGGTCATCCTCCTGTCTATCGGGTAGGTGGTCCCGGCCAGGGCGGCGGCTCCGAGCGGGCATTTATCCATTCTCCTGAAGGCATCGAGGAATCTGTCTGCGTCCCTGGAGAATCTGAATGCGTGGGCGAGCATGTGCTGGGCCAGGGAGACCGGCTGCGCGTGCTGCATATGGGTGAACCCAGGCATGACAGTTCCACCGTTCTCTTCGGCGACCTTGACGAGGCTCATCATGAGGCTGTCCGCCGATTCTACGGCTTTCAGGGCCTCATCCCTCAGGTACATCCTGAAATCCACGGCGACCTGGTCGTTCCTGCTCCTGCCCGTGTGCAGCTTCCCTCCGGCCGGGCCGATTCTCTGGGTGAGAGTGAATTCCACGTTGGTGTGGATGTCCTCCAGAGAATAGTCCAGTTCGAAGGTTCCGTCCGAGATCTCCTTCAGAATCCCTTTCAGCCCTTCTACGATGTCGTCGGCGTCTTCGGCGGGGATTATCCCGCACGCCTTCAGCATCTTTGCGTGGGCCAAGGATCCCATGACGTCGTAGAACGCCAGTTTGGAGTCCACATCCAAGGATGAGGTGAATTCCAGAGTGGAATCGTCCATCCCGCCTTCGAACCTTCCCGACCAGAGAGCCTGCTGCAAAGGGATCACTTCTTCCCGTGGGCTTTCGCGGCGGTTCTTCCGGGGAGACCCCAGACGTAGATGAATCCGGTCGCGGATCTGTGGTCGAAGCTGTCGCCTTCGGCGTAGGTGCTGAGGCCGGTGTCGTACATGGAGTACGGGGATTTTCTTCCGACAACGGTCGCGGTCCCTTTGTACAGCTTGACTCTGACGGTTCCGGTGACGTATTCCTGGGTCTTGTCGATGAACGCCTGGATCGGCTCTCTGAGGCCGCCGAACCAGAGCCCATCATACACCAGCTGGCAGTATTTCTGCTCGATACCGCGCTTGTATTCGATGGTGTCTCTGGGGAGGGTCATGGCTTCGAGTGCTCTGTGGGCAGTTATGAGCGTGACCGCGGCGGGGCATTCGTAGGTCTCGCGGCTCTTGATGCCGACCAGACGGTCCTCGACGTGGTCGATTCTGCCTACGCCGTGCTTTCCGGCGGTTTTGTTGAGCTTCTCGATCAGCTTCACGCCCTCGACCTTCTTGCCGTTGAGGCGGGTCGGGATACCATTCTCGAATCCGATCTCTATGTATTGGGGTTCGTCAGGCGCTTTCTCGGGGTCGACGGTGTTCTCCCAGACGTCTGCGGGGGGTTCGGCCCAGGGATCTTCGAGGATTCCGCATTCGCAGGAACTTCCCCAAAGGTTCTCGTCTCTGGAGTACGGGCTCTCTTTCTTGACGATGATTTCGATCCCGTGCTCTTTGGCGTATTCGATTTCCTTCTCTCTGGTGGTGACCCATTCTCTCATGGGGGCGATGATCTTCAGGTCGGGGTTCTGGGAGACTATTCCGACGTCGAATCTGACCTGGTCGTTCCCTTTGGCGGTGCATCCGTGGGCGATGTACTTGGCCCCCTCTCTGTTGGCCACTTCGACGAGTTTCTTGGCTATGAGGGGTCTGGCGATGGAGGTGCTCAGAGGATACACGTTCTGATAGAGGGCGTTGGCTTTGAGCGAAGGCCAGACGTAATCCGAGACGAACTCCTCGGTGGCGTCTATGAAATCGGATTTTATGGCTCCGTTTCTGAGGGCGCGGGCGACGATGTCGTCCTTGCTGGGGGGCTGGCCGACGTTGATAGCGATGGCTATCACGTCGAGGTCGTATTGCTCCTGGAGCCAATGGATGGCGACTGAGGTGTCGAGGCCTCCGGAATACGCGAGGACCACTTTGTCTTTGGTTTTCTCTGCCATGATTATCGCTCTGGGAGAGAGTTTCTTTCGATATATGACCATCGGACCGGAAGTGGTCGAGGGTAGGTTCGTCCATGTCTGGTTCATGCTGTATGTTGGTGCCCTAGCGCATCATTGATCGTAGTCGGCTGGCCTCCCACCCGCTCTGAATGGGCGATTATGTTCAGAAAGACTGGATATACGTTGTCCAACGCGTAAGATCTTGAATCTGCCGGAGATCGAGGGCGCTCGAACCCACCATAATGGATTGTAGTTGGTTGAGCGCGGTCTCGATCGTTTCCTGTTGGGCATTAGGCCATATTTGTGTCAGATTAGGGTCACCGTTATGTCGCATTCCACTGTCTCCGTCTGGTCTGGCAGGAGCGTACGATCCCTGAAGAACGTCACTGAATAGTGCTCGGTTTCAGAGTATCTGAATGGTTTTATCGTAATCCTGTCCTCTTCACTCACTATGTTTTCGTTTAATCTCTCCTCTATTTCCTGGATCAGCTCTTGTATATCATCCGTGGATATTTCGGCGATTGTCCCCGGCTCGATTGTATAGCTTTTTCCATCATTGGCTTCGCATTCGTCTATGTCGTACCACAGTGAGAATGTATTGTTTAACAGGCTAGAGGAATCGTGGAAGGTTGTGTCTTCAATTTGGAAGGACCATCCAATATAAAATTGGGTATCGGGGTAGCAAATATTCACATTTTGAGTGCCGTTTCCTGTTGGACTAATATGGGGGTCGTAGTCGATCAGAAATGAATAGTTGTGCTCACATGACACTCTCAAATCTGATACCGCAGTCCATCTGTCCCAGAACGACGTGGATACGTTGGCATCGCCGGTGAGTTTGTAGTGTGTAAGGGCTATATACAGGTCATCTTCGATTTCAATTAGATCGTACTCAGTATTTACGATTAAATCTCCATAGTTTCCGTGCGTCTTGGTTAGGGAATAAACGACGGAGTTTTCTGGCGCCAGTTGACCAGGAGTTGGAGTGTTTGATTGCGAGTTTTCTGTCCATTCGAACGCAGATTCGATGGAATCGTTCAGTTCGCCCCCAATTTCGCTGTAGCAGTATGTGATGTTGTTATTATCATCATGCCACAGGCCATACACGTCCGCGGAGTCGGAGTATGCGGTGGGCAAACCGATATTCTCTGTGGATAACGCATCGGGACTGTTCCCCGACATGATTACCGGATGTCCCGATGCGGCTATCTCGGCAATCATTCTCATGCGAGATGCATTGCCGCTCAGCCAGTTGCTGCCCACTAGCAGCGCTTCGCCGTCACCCAAGGTGTCGAAGATTCCGTTCATTGCCGAGGCCCTCAATCCATCCAGAGTATCCGAAACTATCGCTGGACCCCTGTCCAGGGCCTCCCTGACGTATCCCGACGACACGTTACTTAATAGGATATCGTTTCCGAAATTGGAAACAAGATCGTTCGCACGGCCTATGAGATTCCAGTACATGTCATACATTCTTTCTAGAGAGTTTTGGCTGTGGATCCCAAACCTCACGAGACGGTCTAAGGCGCGCAGGCTTTCCAGTTTAATGGCATGTCTGGCCACGATTTCTTGGCTGTCAAGAAGGTCGCAGATGTCGTCCTCGCTGAATGCAGCAATAATCTTCTCGCTCACGGAGATTTTCTTGGCGATGGCATCCAGCAGAGCGTCCCTAGATCCGTATCCTTGATCGGCTTCTTCCGGTTCTTCCGTGACGCAGGATGGAGCCACGGATGTAAAGTAAAATTCGTTATCGTCGGAATCCATCATCTCTTGAACCTCATCGTTGCTGAGTCCGAATTCTGGTGCCAGGGCCTGTAATTGGGCCTTTGTGACGGTGACGATTCCTGCTGCTTCCCTTTCTTCGATAGTCATAGCAGAAGGGCCACCTTCTGAAATAGAGGGGGCTGATATGGATATGATGTGCTTCCCTGCGCTCAGGTATTCGTATGTAGGGCCGAATATTGCGTATTCGGTAGTGAAACTAACATCTTCACCCGGTAATACATGGGCGATAAATGCCATGTTCTGGCCGGTCCAATCTATGTCCGGGTTCCAAGTCAATGTTCTGGTAAAATGATTATCACTAATAGTGAAGCCACTCGATGAACCTTTCATCATTCCAATAAAGGAGAGGAGCAAAGATGAGATGACATTTATCCCCATTGTAGGGTTCAATATAGAAATCAATGTTTGGGCTATAAGACTGATTGCAGGGGTAGGGTTAAATCCTGAGCCGGTTGATGATGGCATACACCAAGAACGTGTAGAATCTGTATCGGGAGTCATTATCATGGGGCCGTGATCCGACGTTCCATCCACATCCATAAATGCAATGCGAATGTAATCTCCATCAGTGGATTCTCCCATCCCAGTAGTTACAAATGCATAATCCCACGAACCGTTTTCTGTGGAACTCCAGATTCCTCTAGGTATCCAGATCGATGAAGCAGCTTTTATTTCGTGTTGAACTCCGTCTGAAAAACTTGTGGTTGCATTGCTTGTGTAGATAGCTAACAGTAGGTCTTCATTATATGGATATTGGTTTTCAAATATCTGCTCACCAATTGAAGAAAATGAGACTTGTCCATCATCAATGACGTTTTCTATTGCTGACATTTGTGATAAACATCCTGATGAACTGAAGAGTATCATTGTGGCCACAGAAATGGTCAGTATTTTTAAAACAGTTTTATTCATAGAATCGCACTCAATTATTATTGCTAAAGTGTATTGTGACAACTTCGTTCGCTGGATGTTTGTACCAGATTCCTTTGTAAAAATAGGATCCCGCCCCCACAATAAAGTCGATCTTGCCTTCTGAGCGGTCGAACCGCTCTGTAGACTCGAAATCGACCACGAAAGTTCCACCTCCGATGGCCTTTTCTTCGGCTAAATATGAAAAACCAATATCGAATCCATAACGATTGGCACTAAGTTTCGGTACTCCGCGTTTCTGCTCCCAGTCGCTATAGGCGCCGACTATAATGAATGAAGGATGAGCGTATTCCTGGTCGAGAGCGGTATTGATTCCAACGCCCATCGGATCGTTCCCTTTCATTTCCATCTCGCCAACTATTTTCAGCAGGATTTTGTCGCCTTTATCAATGGCGAATGCGGATCCTTTTATCCAGGTGCCGCTGTGCTCTGTGTCGGCGACATCGAAAGATGCCGTTCCGAGCAGCCCCTCGTTCGCGCTGACTATTGGGTATTCCTTTTTGTCATCGGCACTGATTATTATTGCCGCAATCACCGCGATTGCAAGCAGCAGCGCGACGGCCAAGATGATATGTGCTTTATTCATTCTCACACCCACATTTTTGGCGCATTATCAATCATGCATCCACACAGCATACAATATGTAATCATCTAGCATCTGAATAGTATCATTAAAATTATACTCGGCGATAGTTGAGTTAGGATTTGTAGAATAACCGATGCATGTGTATCCAGATCTGTAATATCCCCTGTCCCAGAGGCTGACGAATGTCCCTTCGCTATACGTAGAAGAATCCGGTTCTGGGGCACCCAATTCAATGGTCATCTCCAGATCTTCATACTCTTCCGCACCGTTTGGGTCAATCGTCAGAGTATGCGGCAATCCTTTGTAATACACATGCAACGTTTTTGTGATCTCGTGGAATTCTAGCCAAAAAGCGACCCATTTGCAGAACTTGACTGTGTAGACGTCTGATTGGTAGCAATGCCCAGATCCGTTGTAGCAATCGGCGCGCATGAATTTAGCGGGCTCGACATGATACATGCCCTGTCCCACCGCCTTCAATTCATCCACATTATGCCATATGTCGTATGTTCCGGTTTCGGTATCGGAGCCGTTGTGTACGGCAACATCTTGCACCGAATACGACCATCCAACGTTGTATGTAGTCGACGGAGGGATGCCGATCTCAACACCGTAGCTGATGTAGGCCGTAGAGACATTCGATACCGTACCAGGCGCTGTGTAGCTGTATATCAGATTGTTTTGCGCATTGTTGGATTCGACGTACATGTCTGCCGTGAATCTATTATGATTCGGAACGGATTCTTCGTAATAGCGAGCGAAATAGTAGTTGTATCTCTCATCATCCTCGGGAATTGCATAATAATTGGTCTCAATATTCATATAGCCGTAGCCATCTAGATAGCCGCTGTAATCCGAGGAGTATTCTGTTCCGCAGGTAAGATCCGATGCGTTCCGCAATTGTTTCGCGCTCAGGATTCTGTGCGCCCAGCAGTAGGTCTCCGTCACACATTCTTGCATATCCGAGCCGTCGGCGCTGTGGCAGACATATCTCGATGATGAAAGGTCGTTATGTACTGCGTAGGCATGGCATCCGTCTACGAACGCGGCGAAAACGGAGTTCGGATTGTCCACGAACACATCGTACGAGCCGGTCACTGACACCACGATGCCGTCTCCGATCAGCAAATCCATATGCTTCCAGATGTCGCTCCGATTGTTTTTTCCGATCCAGCCGCCGTCTATAATGACTATGTCTTCGCTATTGTAATCGTCGAAGCTCTGGCTTATGCGGACGGTGTTCGTCCCGAAAGACACGGCTGCGAATATATCCTTCGCATTCCCATCTTCCCCGATCACGAAAACGGGGATATCCGTGTCCACAGCATTCCTATATCCTTCTGTGGAAGAGATTTGTTTGCTATTCCCCATGGAATATGGAAGAAACGCCATGGAAACTAACGTGGCAAGTGTTATTATCGCCATTAGAACCAAAATCTTTCTGTTCATTCAGACCTCCCGATTACTTAGCATTTCTGCTGAACTATTGTATATATTAAGTATATATATTAATTATTATATGTACTTTAAATACGGGGAATGCCTGATGCCTAGCAGATGGAACTGATCATCAGCAAATCAGCTGGAAAACCGATATACGAACAGCTGGAGATTCAGATAAAGAACATGATTCTCTCAGGAAAGCTTCGCCCGGGCGATCCGCTTCCGAGCATGCGCGAGCTTGCCAAGGATCTGAAAATCAGCCTGATAACCACTAAGCGCACCTATGAGGATCTCGAGAAGGAAGGCTTCATAGTTTCCATGGTGGGAAAGGGAAGTTTCGTTTCCGATACGGATTTCGGGTTTCTTTCCGAGTATAAGCTGAACGAGATCGAATCGCTGCTGAGCAAGGCCGTCGAGGAGGCTAAGACCTACGGAGTCGGTCTGCAGGAGCTCATCGACATAGTATCCATCTTCTATGAGGAGGGGAAGAGATGAACGCGGGAATCGCCATCAACCATCTGGAGAGGAGGTTCCATGATTTCATATTGGGTCCTATCGATGCAGAGCTCCCTGCAGGGAATATTACGGCCATAATCGGCAAGAATTCCTCGGGGAAGACCGCCTTGCTCAGTTGCATCTCCGGTTCGTACGCCGCTGACTCGGGCGATGTTCGTTATTCCAAGCCAGTTATCGGCGGGAACATGGGCATCGTGCTGGATCGCTGCCCATATCCGCCGGACATTGATGCCTATGGGCTCTCCAAGCTGATGTCTATAGTCATTCCCGGCTGGGATCGCCGCAGATTCTTCCATCTGTGCTCGTTCTTGGATATCGACCCAGAACTGAGGATAGCTGAGGTGTCCAAGGGAAACCAAACCAAGCTTCAGGTCGCCGTCTCGCTGTCGCATGAGACAGATTATTTGCTTATGGATGAACCTACCTCGGGTCTGGATCCGGGTTCCAAAGACAAAGTCCTGGGTCTTGTGAGGGAATACGTTTCGGATGAGAGGCATACCGTCGTCATAGCCTCGCATGACGCCCCGATGCTGGAGGTCAATGCCGATTACGTTCTCCTTTTGGACGGCGGCAAACAGGTTCTGTTCGATGACATGAATGCTGTCATGAGCGAGTACGGTCGCGTGAACGCACCCGCGAAGCCGATACAGCGGGAATACGTGATCGGCGAGGAATCCGGGAGATACGGCAGCGCAATCTTCATAAAGGGCAGGCCGGAGCTGTCGGAGAGCTTTCCAGAGCTAGGAATCGAGGACGTTACCCTCGAAGATCTCGTAATGCATTGCGGAGGATTGGTAAATTGAGGGGGCTGGTCGTCGCCTCGATATTTCTTCTGAAGAGAGAAATGGCCATCGGCATCCTGGTCACGGCGCTGTTCATCGCTCTGTACCATTCGGCATCTTGCATGGGCGCTATCGATCACAGCTATGTAGTCTTCATAGCTGCCGCATCGCTGTCCAGCGCGTTCTCCATGTCCATGCTGTCGATCTCCAAATGGGTTGAATCGGGGTGGGTAAAATTCATATTGTCCACGTTCGGGAATCCCAAGGCGATAAAAAGTCCTATTATCGCGGCAATATCCGTTCCTGTCTTGGCGAATTGCATTCTGTTGCTGTCTTATGCCCTGATCAACCCCCAGATAACAGGATACATGATCTCAGGGATGTTGATCATGATTCTTTCGCTGTCTGCGTTGGCGGCGTGCACATTTGCGTTTTGGTCGTATAACCGCAACCTTTCTCCGTTTGAATCGGCGGCCGTGATATCCCCCGTCATAGGCGTCGCCGCGGTTTTTGTGCATGTGTTCAGGCTTGTCGCACCGAACGAGCACATTCTGGGGATGTCCATCGCTGCAACTGCTATAACCGTGGTGGCTATCCTGATAATATCGGAATGCCGCTTCGACCCACACGGCGCCTGAGGTGATGCTCGATGAATGGCAAAGCCGCAATGCTGGTTGCTATCGCGATATTCGCCGTGATGTTTCTGTCGATGTGCATCATAGGGATTGCCCATCAGGACGGCATCGAACGTTCTGTGCATGAGTCCGGCTCCGTATGTTTCGATCTTCGCGACGGCGATGGAAGCAGATACGAAATGGATGCAGATGGCATGTACATCGAACAAAGATTCGGGCTGTCAGAAGAATCCGGCTTGTATAGGCTCGCAGTTCAGTCTATTCTATCCGGACGTGCTGCAGACAGGATCGTGATGGACTGCTCCGGCGAATCCAGGATGGATGGCCTGTCTATTTCCTCTGGAGGAACCATGGAGGTTTGCCAGAGCAGCATTGCCGGCGGCATCATGGTCACGGCGACGGATGGAACTGAAATGAGATTCAGCTCAGGATTCGTCTCTCAGTTCCGTGGGAATGGATCCGCGGAGAACGATGTGAGCAACGTTTTTTATTTTAGGATGTACGGAGACCAATGCGAGATTCGGATATGGATGTCGGTTTCGTACGGGGACGATGCAGGCGAGGGGTCGATCAGCCAGGAGTTCAGAATAAGGATCTTTTCAGATCCGCTGAACAAGGTCTCGGCTCCATAAGGCTTTGATTTTATGTTTTTACCGAAGGATCACGGCATCCGGCGGGCATGATTGCCGTAACGATATGCGCGTTGAATTCTGTCATCGGCGTCAAACCGTTTGGTGCCCGTACGGAGGGGCCTGGAGGCGGCCCCTCGGAGGCGGACGGGGATCTCAGGCTCCGAGCCTCTTCCTTTTGATCTCTTCTTCGGACATGATCTGGTCGCCGGTGAACTGCAGGGAGTAGATCTTGGAGACGCCGCGGTAGATGCATTCAGCTTCAAGCTCAGCCCTCTCGTTCCCGCGGATCTTCACAATGATCTCCTCGTTCATCCTGCTGTCGCTGGCGAGATCGAATACGAATTCTCCGATCTTGGGGCACAGGTCGACCTCCTGGTCTCCGTCCTCTTCCAGAGCGTCGTTCTTGCACACCTGGATGCGGGCCTGGGTCTGGCCGTTGGAGGACGGGGAGAATTCTCTGGCCCCTTCCAGCGGGAGCTGCTCGTTGCGGTAGACGATGTTGCAGACCATGTCCCTCTGTTTCTCGTCGTCGAAGGCGATGATGCCGTAGGTATGGGGCATGACCCTGGTGAACTTCCTGATGCCGCCGGTCTTGACGTCGGTGACCATCTGCTCGTACAGCGCCGCGCCTTTGGCGACCGCGAGGTTGGGGTCGTGGCTCTCGATCTTCCCTGCGAGCTGGGGGTAGAATTTGTTGAGCATCGCGGGGACCTGAGGCATCTTGGTGGACCCTCCGACCAGAAGGAACTTGTCTATGTCGTCGAAGGAGAGGTTCTTCTCGGCCATCAGGGTGTCTATGTATCCTCTGGTCTTGTCCAGAAGGGCTTCCGTCCACGATTCGAACTCCTCGCGGGTCACTTCGACGGCTATGTTGTTGGCGCCGACGGTGAAGTAGTTCTTGACGGATGTCCTGGTGGACAGCTGCTTCTTGATGTCCTCGACTTTGGCGGCGATCCCGGGGTAGTTCTCGCCGCTCTTGATCTCGCCCACATCGAGGGAAGGCTCGGCCTCCGCGATCTTCTCTATTATGTGGTCTTCGAGCTCTCTGTCCCAATCTTTTCCTCCCAGGCCGGAGTCTCCTCCGGTGCAGAACACGGAGTAGTTGCCGTTCTCTATCTTGATGATGGTGATGTCGAACGTTCCTCCTCCAAGGTCGTACACGAACACGGTCTGGTTTTTGTCGCTCTTCGCTCCGTAAGAAATGGCCGCGGCGATGGGTTCCTCGACGATGTTGATGTTCTTGAAACCGGCGATCTCGCCGGCCTGCTTGGTGGCTTTCTTCTGGTTCTCGTCGAAGTATGCGGGGCAGGTGATGGTCACGCTGCTCATGTCGTACTCCGGATAGAACTGCTTGAAATCTCTGATGAGTTTTTTGAGGATCTCGGCCGAGAGGTCCTGGGGATAGTATTCCTTGTCGCCGACGTAGATGCGGAATCCCGCCTCTCCCATGTGCCTTTTGATCGAGTCGAAGCAGGTGTCCGGATAGATCGCTGCATTGGCTTTGGCATCTTTTCCGACGATGACTTCGTTGTTTTCCGTGTCGTAGAGGACCACGGAGGGGGTGGTCTCCTCTTCCTCGAAGTTCTTCACGATGGTCGGGAGCCCCGTGGCGGGGTCGATAACCGCGATGCATGAGTATGTGGTACCGAGGTCGATTCCTATTTTGAGGTCTGACATATCTTATCATTCTCCGTTGTACTTAAAAACCTTGACCTGGGAGGGATAGATCACCTTGCCCTCCAGCTCATAGCAGTCCGTTTTGATCGATTGGATGGTTTTGTCAAGTTCCCTGTCGCCGGTCGGGACGGCCGGGGGCACGATCTTCTGGGTTTTGCTGTCGAAAGCCGTTCCGATCTCCGCGCGGGTGCAGGAAACCCCGCGGCATTCGAGGATGTTCAGGAGCCCGTAATCGAAGTTGTCGAAGGAGTTCAGCAAAGAGTCCACAGTAAGCTCATCTTTCTTCTCGTGGGCGTTGGCCAGGAACCTTGCCATATCCTCCCTGAATTTGATGATCTCCTTCAGGATGTCCGCGGTAAGGCTCATCTTGACCTTATCCAGCTGCCCGGAGATGGTCCCGTTGAAGTGCTGGAACACCGATTGTGGTATGGTGCGGGATTCCAGCAGCACATCCATAACCGAGATTCTGTCGCAGATTTCGGCCAATTGGTAAGATATGCCGTCGAGACGGGAATCTATCGATGGGATCTCCGCTTCGGGCGTCTCTTCAGGTTCGAAGTCTTCTTTTTCCGGCTCTTCCGATGGCTCTTCGGGCCCGGAAGTTTCCGCCGTCGGTTCCGTCTCTTCAGGTTCCGGCTCGGTCGCCTCCGCGGAAGGTCCGGGGATCTGCTCTCCGGCATCCGCGCATATCTCGTCCGTTCTTTCTGTCTCTTCCATATCAATCAGCTCCTGGGGTGTTCCAGCGTGTAAATCTCATAGTCCTCGAAGTTCGCGAAGAATAGCCCCGATCTCTTGGAGCTCCTATACGCTTTGGCCGCTTCTTTGGAGAGGACGAAAGTGCCCCTTCCTTTGTTCAGATCGACTTTGCTCACGGTGGCAATCTTCTCGTCGTCCGGGCGCGGGAATCCGAAGTCGGATACGCGGAGCGCCATCTCAGGCAGGGCGCTCAATGTGGGGTCGGTCGAGAACTCTATCTTCGTTCCGAACAGCCCGCTTGTGATGCTGTATCTTATCGCGGTTTTTTCTTTCAGCTTGGAGCAGCTGATGCTGCGCCCCTCGGAGAATGTGCTCTCCGGATATTCGGAGAAGACGGCGACGAATATCTCCGAATCCTTGGACGGTATCTCGATCTTTTTCTGGGCATCGTACTCCTGTTTGGTTTTCCTTACAGAGAACCCTTCGTGGGGGTCCGACGGGAATCCGTCCCCGGAATAGCATGCCCTCATCGCCAAGGCGCCTTTCGGCCAGTCCAATGTGACGACGTATCTCCCTCCGCTGTACACGCATCTGACGTTGTCCGGCGGGATCGCGTTGTGCACGAGCTTTTCGGCGCCTATGGCGGCGTTGGAACCCGATATGACCACGGGGTAGACGTACAGCACGGCGCCGGGCGGGAGCGAGAACGAAGCCGAATTCTGGCCCGTTGTCTCGAAGCTCAGGGGCGACATGTTCTTTCTGACGTAATCAGCGGTGGCCGTTTTGTTTCCGCCGATGCGCTTCGGCGATGAATACAGCCTGCATTCCTCTCTGCATTGGTTCCATGCGGCCGAGAAAGTTCCGTTCCCTTTCGGCTGCACCTTGAAATTGCCGGGCGGTTCCGGGACCTTCTCATAGGTGCATACTACCGAGACGCCTTTCGAGAACGCCGGCGTAGAGCGCCCGTCGGAATATTCGGCCACCAGAAGGTAACCGTATGACATGCCTTCGCCGGAGGATTCCACGTCCAGATATCCGCCCTCGGTCCCAAGATCTATGCGTCCCATGCCGAGGAAAGCCGGTACGGAGCCTTCGGATCTGCACATCCAGACTCTGCTGCATCCTTTGGGGACATCGAATCTCAGGCGTATCCCCTTCGTTTCCGAAGAGGCGCGGAGGTTCCTCACGTTGGAGAACACGGCGAACGGTCCGGCGTACGTAGGCTCGGATGATGATATCCCTTCCCTCTCGGAGTATACGGCGTAGTAGTAGCCCTTCCCGAAGACGATGTCGCGGTCCACGTATTCCGAGGCGGCGGTCTTTATCGTCTCTCCGTCCTCGCGGTTCCTAGGGGCGCGGCCGGCGTTCTTGACGATCTCATACCCGGCCGGTTTCCCGTCGGCTTGGGCCATCCTTATCCTGATGAACCCGTCCATGCTTTCCGACAGCATCACCGAGGAAGGCTTCTGCGGCCTGAGGCCTTCCAAGCGCGCGTTGGCTTCGGGGCAGTCGGCGCAGAGGCGCATTATCGCGGCGTATTCTTTGGCGGCGTCCTTCCCCGAAAGGGTCCCGGCGTCCTGGAGGCGCCTTCTGACCTCGGCCATCGTGGATTCGCAGTGGCTCTTGCGCAGCCTCACCTGTTCGAGGTCTGGGGAGTTTGGCTTCCCGGCGAGGTATCTCTTCGAGGCTTCCAGGGCCTCGTTTATTTTCGATGCTGAGATCAGCGAATCCAACTTGGAAACGATGGCGTCGTTGTCCCTCAGAACAGCTTCGGCTCTGGCCAAGACCAGAGGATCCAAGTTTTTCTTGTGCTCCCCGAGGTCATTGAGCAGGCGCCTGAGCTCGGCCAGACCGTAGGATGCCGTCAGTTTTTCGACCTTCTTCTGCGTTTCCTTGATGTCGCTGACGAGGGCTATCCCCATTCCGCAGCGCTTGCATTTCCCCTCAGAAAAAGGCGTCGTGGCCCCGCATTTGCAGTGGTAGTACAGATCCGACCCGCAGACGGTGCATTTCTCGTTGTCTTTGGGCATGTAGGCGCCGCACGAGCCGCATCTGAGATCGAAATCGTCGTCCTTCGACAGGTTCGCGATTATCCCCATGCTCATGCAGTACTGCTCGAGCGCTTTCAGGGACTTGTCGGTGTCAGCTCCGGAACGGGCGAATCCGTTGCTTTCGAAGAGGGCCTCTATCGTGCTCCTCTCTATGCGGTCCGAGGATGAGGCCCTTATGTCCTCGACGATCTCCCACAGGACGGACCATGTTTTCAGGTCTTCCAGCAGCTTGTCGTCGTCAACGCAGGGCTTCACTTTCCTGAACGCTTTGACGAGGTCCATGCATTTGCGCTGCTCCATCAGCACGTCGAAGATTTTGTTGAGGGCGGCGTAGATGGCCCTGACCTCGCTCGCATCGAACTTCGGGCCCAGCTTATCTACGTTTCCTCCGTAGCCGTTGGCCGTGTCCACGGCGTCGTTGGTCCATTCCACGAACGGCTTGCATTCCATCGCCCCCAGGGCTCCGACGAGCTTCGCGTTCAGGGCGTAGTCCTTGCATTTCTCGATGGGGGTTTTGGTAAGATCGTCGATGTCATCCTTCTCGATGTTCCATCCTTTGTTCTTCATCTTCTTGCAGATGGCGTCGGCGCTCTTGTCCAAGATCACCTGCTTGCCGTCCGTGCGCACGAAGATGAAGCTCCTCAGAACCCTGGAGAAATCTTTCTTCATTGCGGCCAGGGATTCGTCCGCGGCCATCCCGGAAGTTATCTCCGCCTCGAATCTGGCAAGCTCCTCCGGGCTGTATTTGATTTCGTTGGCCCTCTTCAGAGCGTTTATCCTCTGCTGCACCTGAGGCTTGTCGTATGTGTTCAGAGGGTTGAGTCCCAAGGCTTTGTAAGGGTCAGTCATCGTCCGTCCTCTTCGCTTCCTGTGTCCGCATCATTTGCTTCCGCTGATATCTGAAGCTATCGACGACAGCGTTCTTCCCAGGCCTCCGAAGCTGGCTTTTAGAGCGGATTTGTCGGAGGATGATATCTTGCGGATGAAGGTTCTGTCCACGTCCCCGAACCCGATGCCTATGCATTCGACTTTAAGCTCTTTCAGGCTCTTTATGCTGCTCTCGACCGTATTGTCGCCATACCATTGGCCGTCCGTCAGCGTCACGACGAACACTTTCCCTTTTCCTGCGACGCTTTTGGCCAGGGAATATACCTGTTTGTTCAGGGGGTTGCAGCTGGTACCTCCGCCGACGTTGACGCTGTTCAGAGACTCGATCTTAGACAGTATGTTGCCGGGGGTAGTGAATCCGGAGACCTCTTTGGAGGAGTCGGCGAACGCTACCAGGGCGAACTCCGCGTCCTTGATCATCTTGGCGAACTTGCACATCTCGTTGATGGCTTCCTTCAAAGGATTGCCGCTCATGCTTCCGGACAGGTCAATCGTCAGGATGATGTACTTCTTTCCTCCGGCGATCTTCTCGGCCACAGGGGGCTTGCCCATCCAAGCGCAGTTGTCCGGGACTACCCCCGTCTCCATTTTGAGGAGACGTTCGCCCTGATAGGCCGTGACTTTAACCATGCCGCTGCGGTCGTATTCGTAGTCGATATCTATCTCCACGCCGTCCCCGTCGTTCTCTATCTCTTTTGCGACGGTCAGGTACAGCACTTTGTTGCCCACGTCCAAGGGGTTCTCGCTCTCGCCCTGGATAGTGTATATGTCGAGCTTCGTGGTATAGTTCCCGGGCTGTATCTTGACAGTGCGCCGGCCTTTGGCCGGGATCGCGGAGTTGCGGGCGATCATTATCTTGTTGAGGTATTTTGTGAACCCGGGATCGGTGACCAAAGTTCCGAGGCCGAACGGGGTCACGTCCTTGAAGCTCATGTTGACGGTCCTGACGCCCATGCCCTGCTCTTTCTTGTGTATCCTTATCTTGCCTTCCTGCGCGTTCGCAAGCAGAGCTGCCCCTTTGGCGACGGCCAGGTCGGTGTCCTCATGGATGATGACGTCCGTTTTGCTCTCGTTTTTGATGGCAGAGCGGACGGCCGGCATGCGGGTGGAGCCTCCGACCAGAAGCACGTGGTCGATGTCGCTCCATTTCATGCCCATCTCGGCGAGGAGGTCTCTGCAGATGCTGATCGTCTTGTCTACGAGATAGGATGTGGCTTCTTCGAACTCATCTCTGCTGACGGAGATGGTGACCGCGCTGCCGCCGTAGTTTATCCTCATCTTGGCGTCGTTCCTCGACGAGAGCTCCTTTTTCATCTTCTCCGAGTCGACGATCATCTTGCACATGAACTCCTTGTCGTTCTCGAAGCTGTCTCCGGTCTCCTCCTGGAATTTGGCGGAGACGATGTCGCAAAGCTCGGAGTCCCAGTTCTTCCCGCCCAGTGCGGAATCCCCTTTGGTGGCTTTGACGGTGATGTTCCCGTCCGCGATAACCAGTATGGTGATGTCGAAAGTCCCTCCGCCGAGGTCGAAGGTCATCAGCGTGCCGTTGGCGCCTTTTTTGAATCCGTAATAGACGGAGGCCGCCGTAGGCTCGTTCACCAGGTCCAAGACCTTCAGGCCGGCGTCTTCCCCGGCTTTTTTGGTAGCTTTCCTCTGGAATTCGTTGAAGTACGCGGGGCAGGTGATCACCGCGCCCTCTATCTCCTTCCCGGATACTTTTTCGGCCACCTCCTTCATGCGTTTCAGGAGCATGCTGGACAGCTCTTCCGGGCTGAATTCCCTGTCGCCGGCGTAATAGCGGTGGCTGCTTCCCATGAACCTCTTGAACGTCGAGAAGGCGTTTTCGGTTCCGCTGGCTTGGAACTCCTTGGCCTCGTGTCCGACTATGTACCCGTCATCGGTTATGGCGACCACCGAAGGGGTGGTGTCCTCGCCCCAGTCGGTCTCGATCATCCTGGGCGTTCCGCTGTCGTCCACGTAAGCTATCGCTGAGTACGTGGTCCCCAAATCTATCCCAACTTTTATCCCGGCCATGTCGTCCACCGTCATTTTTTGAACAAGCCTTTCAGGCCTTTGAGGATGTTCCCTCCGCCTTCCTCGCGCTGGCCTTCCTCTTTGCGGCTGTCTGATCTGTCGGATCCCGGATCCTTGCCGCCGGAGCGCTTGCTCTTCTCCTCTTTGGTCTGGCTGTCGGATTCTTTGCTGCCCCATCCGCCGAGGAATCCTCCCTTCTCTTCGGGGGGCCTCTCGGAGTGCTCGTAATATGTCTCCAGGTCCTCTTCGCTTCCGCCTATCTTCTCGACCACTCTCTCGAGTCTCGAAGGCCTCCCGCGCCAAGGTATGCTCTTGTACGTGAGGTCGGAAACGTCGATCCCGGTTTTCCCTACGGCCACGATGTATGCCGCGAGGACTTCCGGGGAGTCCATGATCGTGGGGCGGACTATGTCGGCCGCCGCTTCGTAGAATTCGGAGCTTTCGTGTCCGACGAACGGGGCGAGCCTGGATTCGAACCATTCCTCGTCCATCCTGACCCCGCGGCGGAGGGCTCTGCGGCAGAATGATCTCTTCTCCTCCGGACTCAAGGAATCGTATCCATCCAGATCCGCCGGGGTTCCGAGGCTTATGCTGTCCGCGGTCAGATAAAGGGCGGTGCGGAGGGATCCCTCCAGGGTCTCATCAATTTCCGCCAGCATATGGGCGATGCGCATCTTCTTTTCGGACAGGAAGTCCCCGGGCATGCTCTCGAATCTCTTGGCTATTGTGGGGATGCACGCTTTCTCCAGAGGTTTGCCGGCAGCCCCCAGGAATTCCAGGGCATCCAGCATCTCTTCCGTGCTGGCCGATTCGCAATGGCACAGATACATCGATTCCGCTTCTTTCGTCTTCCCTTCGGCGATGAGGCTCTCGCATCTGCCTTTGACATAGGCTCCGGCGTATGGGCCTTCCGCCATGCGGTCGTCCAGAGCATCCTGGAGGTCGGCATCGTATCCTATCACCTCCGCAAGGCGCGCAGCCTCATCCAAGCTGGTCTTCGAAGAAAGCATTCCCTCGAGGAGAGAGCGCTTCAGACTCTCGCTCGCCGGGCTGTCCGAACCCAAAGCGGCCATGGCCAAGGGGCGATCCGAAAGGATGAATTCCGCCGCTTCTGGCCCGGCCTGGCTCAGCGCCGCCGATGCCGCTTCAAAGGAATCCTTGGAGCGGCTGTCCGACCAGTATTTGGCGGCCAGGCAGGCGCCGGGAAGCGACCCCATACAGTCTCCGAGGCGATACGACGCCATATCCGCGATCGATCCCCTGTTCCTCTCGTAAAATCCCATCAGCTCGGAAGGTCTGAGGCCGTCCATGCCTTGGAGGCGGCTTTTCGCCACGGCAATCCTGATCTTCCTCACGCATTCCTCGTCCTTCAGGGAGCGGCAAAGATCGTTCTGGATGAAATCCACGTCGGCATCGTCCAAGACTTCCATCCTGCATTCCACGGCGGCCGCAGAGCATTCCGCGGGAAGTTTGGCGCCGTATTTCTTCAGCGCTTCCCAGGCGCGGTCAAGGCTGTCCCCTGACAGCTTCATGCCTTTCTCAGCAATGCAGTACAGGTCATACAGGCCTATGATGTCCTTGCCGGGGGTTTCCGCTTCGGCTTTCGCCAGGAATCCGAAGAATCCCTCCCTCAGCCCGCCATACGCCCCGTCTATGTACTCGTTGAACGGGCCGTCAAACGTCTCCGACGGGTCGAAGGCCTCGTCATCGGAGGTCATTATGCCCTCGCGGATCTGGCCTCTGCGCCTCTCGTAGAGGCCCATTATCGTTTCTTCGCATACCGCCGCGTTGTCCGGATGCACATAGGTAACGAACGTCATTCTGTCCGCGATTTTTTTGGGGAACAGCATGGTGACCGCGGCTATCCAGAATGGGGTCTCCTTCCAATCGGCGCAGAGCAGCACCTTGTCTTTCCTGTCGCATGCGTCCAGTATCCTATATGTCAGAAGCCTCAGGAACCCTTTGTCCCTGGATTCCACGAACTTTTCCGTCGATTCCAGGCATATCGCGCGCCCGCTTTCCAGAGCCGGCGGGGAGCTGTCCAGGCTGGCGGGAGCCGATGTGACGTCCATGCCGTCGAAGTCGATCCCGGTGCAGAAGGACGGGGAGGACATGTACTCTATCGGGTAGCCTTCCAGATCATCGCAGATGAACGAGTGCGAAACGTAATTGTTGTATCTGCTCGGCATCCCGTAGATGTACCCGGTGAAGGTTTTCTGGGCGACGCACATCTTCCCGGATTTCAGCGTCCCGAACGCCAGGGCTTTGGGTATGAGCTCCAGATTGGGATCATCCGGTCCGCTTATGGGCATGGGCGGTTTGAACGACGAGAATCTTGCCAGGACATCGGCGCGGTCCCCCTCGGGGATGCCCTCAGTCTCGGAGTATATCCCGTAGCCGGATTGGAGATGGCCTGGTATCGCGCGGTTTATGGTGTAAATGATCTGCTCCGGCATGGTTCACCTCCTGTGGAATAGGTCGGGCAGATCGGGGAATTTGTCGGTCTTGGTGTTCTTGCCGTAGATCAGCCAAAGGATGGGGTCCTCCACTCTCAGGGGCTCGATCTTGTCGATCCTCTTTCCCTCCGGGTCTTTGCCCAGCGCCGAGACCCCGAAAAAGCGGGAGACCTTGAATTCGCTCTCCGCGGCCTGATTGATCTGCCCGCTGGAGTATTTTCCGATGTATCCGCGGATCTCCTGGTCGATGGCGTAGCTGTTCTCCTCGTCGAACCTCCCTTTCACCCTGGGTTTGTTGATGGCCGATTCCGGCCCCAGAAGCGCGCTCATCTCCTCCTGGCTCTTTGGCTCGCGGAGGAGCACGTCCACTTTGGCCATGACTATCGCCAGCGGGATGGGGATCTTCTTCTTGTCGCCGATCCTGTTGAAGCTGCGGATGGTCTGGCAGATGCTGTTGAAAGTGGAGATGTAATCGGTGTCTTCGTCTGCGCCGTGGCCGCTCCCGACGACATCGGATACTCCGTCGCATATGGTCGGATCGATGATGTATATGAGGCCCTGGGCGTAAGACAGGTAATTGCCTATTGCGGAGGTCCCTCTGATGTCGCGGACGTCTTCTCCGGCGGTGTCGATGAAATGCAGGTATATGGTCTTGCCATTCTTCAGCTTCAGCCTGTATGAAAGTACATCGTAATCCTTCCTGATGCTCAGAGGGTCCGTACCTTCCAGGGTGGTGTGGTTCTTGAAGAGCGGGTTGTAATAGTTGGTTCTGTAGATCTCTTCCGTGTCCCCTATGCCCTGTATGTTCCATTCGAACTCGTTGGACAGCTCTTTCATCCTGTCTATCAGGACGGTCATGTAGTGGGTTTTCCCGCATCCTCTGACCCCGGCGATCGCGTAGAAGATGTTCTTCTGGTTCTCCTGGTCGAAAGGTATTTGGCATTTGCAGTTGGGGCATATGCGGAATCCCACCTTTTTCCCGCAGGTGGGGCACACCCTTTTGCCGCCGCTTATGTTGGGGACAACCTCTTTGGTGGGGCTGGTGCATCTTATGTTGTTGCAAATGTACAGTTCCTTGTCGATTTCTTGGAAGCAATGAAAGCAGATCAATTGAACCACGGCATCCTGTAATCTATAATGGGTTTTGCAGTCAAATCACTTGCGCATAAATGTCGATGTCCTTCCTCACGCCTTGTAGAACATGTTCGCCACGTCCGAGTCCAGCCTGACGAACGCATCGAAGAACACTTTCGCGACCTCTTTTGTGTCTCTTGCATCGCATATATGGTATGAGACGCTGCTGAAGCTGTTGTCCAGCATGGAGATCAGCTGCCCGAAGCCAGAGGATACCAGATATCCCCTGACGTCTCCCGGGTCTCCGATGGCATCTTTGTGGGTGACCACCAGGTGAAGCGGGACGCGGATCGTGCTGGTCAGAGAGGTCTGCGATATCGAATGGTATTTCTGCCAGAATTCGTTGACGGCCAGTTCGGCTTTGACCGCGGCGTCCTGGGCGCTGGCGTCTATCGTCACGAAGATTGCGTCTTCCTGCCCGTATTGGGGCTGCTGTCCGAAATCGTTCTCGTCGCTGCTGAAGTATGAGCCGTTGATGTCGAACATGACGAGATGGCGGTTCGTCTTCTTGGAGACGTCCACATCTATCACGTAAGGCGGGCTGTATGTTTTGGGGGTGCTTCCGCTGTAAGAGGAACTGTATGGGTAGGAGTATTTTCCGCTCTTCTCTATCGCATACATAGCGGAGAAAGCGAGGGTAGTCTTCCCGGATTTGGACGGCCCGGCCAAGGTCAGAATGTAGGGCTTGGCTTCTTTGGCATTGATTATGGCGTCGCATTCCGGGCATACCGCATCGAGGAGGCGTCTTTTATTGTGGCGATCAGTCACAGGCAGTTTTGCGTCGCACACTTCGCAATGGGTGTGGTTGATCCCGTGGATCGATGGGCGGAGGTCCAGGCCATTCGCCGTGGGATAGCGTTGGCCGCAAGAGCAGACGTAGATCGGGCGCTCGAATATGGCGCCGCAGCTCGGGCATACGCAGCGGCGGGTGTTTTTGGCGTAACCGGCCCTCTCCTTCATCTTCGAGTAGCCCAGAACCGTGACGAATATGATCATCACAATGAAGTAGTAGATCAGGAAGACGATCAGAGCGATGACGAACCCAATGATCCCCAGGATGAGCGGGAATATCATCAGGACGATCCCGTATACGCCGAATGTCAGCGCCAAGCCGATGAGAGTTCCGAAGCCTTCGGCGCTTTTGACGATCATCCTGATCACGGTGTGATAATCGAAGACGGCGAATGTGTTGTGGAATTCGCTGTAATCGATTTTGTACATGGACATCCCCAATACGACCACCAGGCCGATCATGCTTATTCCTACGGGAATGGAGATGTAAAGGTCGGTATTGACGATCCCCACGCAGTACATCACAAATTCGCTGATAATAAGCGCCAGAATATGTCCCAGTATTATCACAGCTTTATTGAGCGATTCCAATTGACCAGCTCCGCGACGACATTTGCCGATGTTTCGTACGCATGTTTCGGGCGCAACGAACTCGTTCCGTTATGTCGTTGTTGATAGTTATATCTTATCGGAATCCGGAAATTTCGTGACCGTTATGCCATCATATTTTCGGGAATGCGCCGGATAACGCTTTGTTCCCGCCGGAAATCGCATCGGAGAAAACTTTCGCGACCTCTTTCGGGTCTCTGGCATCGCAGATGTGATAGGAGACGCTGCGGAAGTTGCTTTCAAGGGATTTTATGATCAGCCCATACCCTTTAGACTCAAGATATCCTTTGATATCGGCCTTATCCCCTTCCAAATCGCCGTGGGTGACCACCACATGCAGCGGAACATGTATGGAATCGGACAGGGAAGTCTGCGAGACTGAATGGTATTTCTGCCAGAAAATGTTCGTCGCCTTCTCATCTTTCAAGGTCGCATCCGGCGAGAGCGGGTTTATCGTTATGATTATGGCATTTTCCTGGCCGTACTGCGGTTGCTGGCCTACGTCATCGCTGTCGCTGAAATATGCCCCATTTATGTCGAAAAGAGCGAGGTATTGCTTTCTTTTCTTGGAGGCGTCGACGCTGATGACGTAAGGCGGGCTGTAGGTTTTCGGCGTTCTGAGGCCATAGGCATTCCCATAGGGGTATTCCGATTTCCCGGTGCTTTCCAAGGCTTTCATCGCGGAGAAAGCCAGGGCGGTCTTCCCGGATCCGGAAGAACCGGCCAATGTGACCAGATAGGGGCGGCCTTCCTGGGTCGATATCTTGCCGCCGCAATCCGGGCAGATCGCATCCAATAAGCGCCTATCGCCGCTGACAGGGAGTTTCGCGCCGCAGTATTCGCAATTCGTCTTTGTCAACCCGTGGATCGAAGGGCGGAGCTCTATGGTCGAAGCTGAAGGGTAGCGATGGCCGCAGGAGCACACGTATATCGGGCGTGCGAAGACGGTTCCGCATGTCGGGCAAACGCAGCGCCCCGTGTTTTTCGCATAGCCGCCGGATTCCGACGCTTTGGCCAAGGCGAGAGCCGCGATGTAAACCACCATCACCAGGAAGAAATAGGCCGCGAAACAGAGGAGGAATGCGGCGAAGCCTACGATTGACAGCAGAAGGGGGAACAGCATCAGGATTATGATCCCGATTCCTATGTATCCCCAATCCATCAGCTCTTCCCCTTCTTCGATTATGAAATCTTTGAATTTCACGACGAAATTCTTCAGGAAGTCCACATATGTACGGTAGTCGAACGTGACGAAAGTATTGTGGTACTTCGTATAGCCCATGTTTTTAAATGCGCTGGCCAGGATGACGAACAGGATGATCTGGCCTATGGCGGCGGGTACGAGGGTCCAGAATCCGTAAATCAGGGCTACGTATTCGATCATCAAATAGCAGCTGAGTATGAATGATACTGTGCCTCCAAATATGATGACGGATTTGTTGATGCGTTCCATCCTTTCTCGCCCCATTGTTTTGCGGAAATGCATTACGCATATATCCTTGGTCGCTTCCCAGAACCATCGGTTTTCGGGGGATTCCCTTTGATGTCGCCGTGAATGGTCTCTATGTCGACATCTGGATATGCAAAGTGTCAGAGCGACAGTGCATCAACAAATCAGACAATAGATGTCTTTTGCTAAACAATAGTTTTATAGGCTTAACGACAGTGGGTTCGACTCACTTAACTGGACGTTTCGACATGACAAAAGTAGGGATCATTGGGGGAACGGGGTACGCAGGCGGAGAGCTTGCCCGCATCCTATCCGTCCATCCGGACGTCGAAATAGCCGCGATGACGTCGCGTCAGAACGCGGGTAAGAAAGTGCAGGATTCGCATCCTTATCTCAAGGGATACTTGGACCTCGAGTTCATCTCCAACATCTCGGAGGCCTCGGATCTCGATCTCGTGTTCGTCGCGACGCCCCATGGCGTGGCTATGAAGGAGGTCCCAGCATTGCTGGAGCGCGGGATCAAAGCCATAGACCTTTCAGGGGACTATCGCCTCCATGACGTGGAGACATACCAGAAATGGTATGGGCATGAGCATACTGACGTGGAAAACCTTCAGAAAGCCGTGTATGGCCTGCCAGAATTCTTCCGCGACGAAATCAAAGGGGCGGATCTGGTTGCAAATCCCGGATGTTATGCGACATCCATAATACTGGCTTGCGGCCCGCTGCTCAAATCGGGGGTGGTCGGCGATGACGTCGTCGTGGACGCCAAATCCGGGACTTCCGGGGCAGGAATGGTGCCGACGGAGCGCACCCACCATTCGACATGCGGTGAATCCGTGATACCTTACAGCATAGGGAAGCATCGCCATACGCCCGAGATAGAGATGGCAGTGGATCGCTTCGCGGGTTCGCATTCGAAGGTAACGTTCGTCCCGAATCTGGTCCCGATAATTCGCGGGATAATTTCGTCATGCTATTTCGATCTGAAGAAGGACGTCTCCCAGGAGGAGATCGATTCGATCTACGGGAAGCAATACGGCGGCGAGACGTTCGTCCATTACGTTCCTGATCCGTCCATCCGCGCGGTCGTCGCTTCGAACCACGCGCAGGTGTCGGCCCGCGTCCTGGGCGGAAAAGCCGTCGCCTTCGGCGTGGTGGACAATCTTGTCAAAGGCGCATCTGGGCAGGCGGTCCAGTGCATGAATCTTATGTTAGGTCTCGATGAGAGATCCGGGCTCAATTTCCCGGGATTGGGGGTTTGAATATGACGGAAATAATCGATGGAGGAGTTACGACCCCGCAGGGCTTTAAAGCGGCGGGCGTCCACAGCGGAGTTAAATATCGCTCGCTCGACCTCGGATTGCTGTATTCCGAGGTGCCGGCGGCAGCTTTCGTGGGCTACACGAGCAACAATGTGAAGGCGGCTCCGGTCCAGGTCATGATGAAGGAGAATTCCCCGACGCTTTCTGCCGTCGTGGTGAACAGCGGTAACGCAAACGCTCTCACCGGCCGCCGCGGGATCGAGGACGCCATATCAATGAAGCAGTCGGTCGCGACTGAGCTCGGTCTGGATCCGGTCCAGGTCGGAGTCATGTCTACGGGACTGATCGGCCGTTTCATGGACATGCACAAGATCCGCTACGGGATATCCCGCGCCGCCAAAGAGCTGAGCTCCGGCAGAGAGGCCGACGGCCTGATTGCCGAAGCCATCATGACTACGGACACCATCAAAAAGGAATGCGCCGCCCGCGTCCGCCTGAGCGATGGCACTCTGGTGTATATCGGCGCGATATCCAAGGGAAGCGGGATGATCTCGCCCCACATGAAAGTCCTGCACGGGACCACCCTGTCTCTGGTCACCACTGACGCCAACCTATCCCCAGCTTTCCGCGAGAAGTGGCAGTCCATCCTCGACGACAGCATGAATATGGTCTCCGTGGATGGCGACCAGTCGACCAACGACACCTGCATCCTGCTCGCCAACGGCATGTCCAATGGCAAATGCGCAGACGAGGATCCCGAGTTCGAGGATGCCCTCCGCACCGTGATGACCAAGATCGCCCGCACCATCGCGATGGACGGGGAGGGAGCCACCAAGCTCATCGAGGTCCAGGTCACCGGGGCGGAATCCAAGGAGGATGCCCGCAAAGTCATCAAGACAATCATCGATTCGCCTCTGGTCAAGTCAGCCATATTCGGTTCCGACCCCAACTACGGGCGCATAATGATGGCCGTCGGGAACAGCGGCGCAAAGTTCAACTTGGAGGAGATGCGCCTGATAATCAAGGGAGGGGACATGGAAGTCCCGATCTTGGATGCCGGGTCGCCTGTTTTCCAGGACGAGCGCGCTGTGGAGGTCGTCCGCATGGCGATGGACAACAAAGAGGTCAGCATTCTGGTCGATCTCGGAGTGGGAGAGGAGGAATCCATAGGCTGGGGCTGCGATCTCACCTATGATTACGTCCGCATCAACGCGGAATACGCTACGTGAGCTGTTCTCATGGACAATCTGTACGTGCTCAAGTTCGGAGGGAATGCCATACGCGGGAAAGGCGATATGATGCGCCTTTCGTCGGAGATGGCGGCCATGCTGAAAGAAGGCAAAAAGCTGATTCTCATCCACGGAGGAGGCCCGGAAATATCTGAGGAGATGGAGAGGAGAGGCTTGAAGCCGGTCAAGGTCTGCGGCGTCAGAGTCACAGACAAGGATGCTTTGGAGGTCGCTGAGACCGTGCTCCGCAAGATAAACGCAGACATGGTCGGCTGCCTCAGGGAATCCGGCGCAGACGCCATCGGAATCCCGGGCTATTTCTGCGCCTCGTGCGAGAAGAAAGCGCCCATCAAAGCCTCGGAAGACGGAGAGGAAAAGGAAGTCGATCTCGGATTGGTGGGAGAGGTTACCGACGTGGACCCCCAGCCTCTGTTCGATCTGATCGAGCAGGGAATAGTGCCTGTTGTGTATCCCATCGGGAAAGATGCCGCAGGAAACATGCTCAACGTCAATGCGGACACAATGGCCGCCGGAATCGCCGTGGGCATAGGGTGCTCCGGAATGGTTGCCATCACCGACGTCCCAGGAATACTGAGGGATGTCGCCGATCCGTCGTCCAAGATAGATTCGCTGACCATAGAAGAGGCGCGCGCCCTCATAGAAGACGGGACGATCTCGGGCGGGATGATCCCGAAGGTCGAATCCTGCATCAAAGCGTTGGAAGCCGGCGTACCATCGGTCCGCATGGTGAACGGGAAAGACGAGAGCGGCATCATGTCTGAGGGCCGCGGAACGATCGTCACGGGATGAGAGAAATGAAATTCAACGATATCAAAGAGAAATCATCGCAATTCCTTTTCCAGAATTACGGGCGGATAGACCTGTCTTTCACGCATGGGAAGGGATGCTGCCTATACGATACGGAAGAAAAAGAATACTTGGATCTGGTGGCCGGAATCGCCGTGAATTCGCTGGGATATGTGCATCCTGACGTCACCGCGGCGATACAGGAGCAGGCCTCCCGCATGTGCCACGTGTCGAATCTCTACTACGTGGAGCAGCAGGCGGAGCTCGCCGAGAGAATCGCGTCGATAACCCCTGGAAATCTGGATCGGACGCTTTTCTGCAACAGCGGCGCGGAAGCCAACGAGGGTGCCTTCAAAACTGCGGTGCGCTACACCGGCCGCGGGAAGATACTGTCCGCCTTGAACGGTTTCCACGGAAGAACAGCCGCCTCGCTCGGAGCCACAGGGCAGGAGAAATACCAAAGATCATTCGAGCCTTTGATCAGCGACGCGTTCAAGTATTTCGACTACGGGGATTGTGAGCAGATCAAATCGATGGTGGATTCCGACACAGCGGCGGTCATAGTGGAGCCCATACAGGGCGAGGGCGGGGTCCGCACCGTGCCCAAGGAGTTCTTCAAGACCGTCCGCGACGTGTGCGACGACAAGGGCGCTCTGATGATCTGCGACGAAGTCCAGACCGGAATCGGACGCACCGGCCAGTGGTACGGGATAGAGAACTTCGGTGTCATCCCGGACATAATCACTATGGCCAAAGCTCTCGGCGGAGGTCTCCCGATAGGCGCCGTCACGACGACCGAGGAAATATCGTCGGTGATGACTCCGGGAACACATGGCACTACCTTCGGAGGCAACCCCTTGGTATGCGCCGCGGGAAACGCCGTCATCGACGTCATGAAGCGCGACAAGGTCGTCGAGCATGCGAGAGAGATGGGGGCCAGATGGAAGGAAGACCTTCTCGCGGTCGGCTCCCCCAAAGCCAAGGAAGTCCGCGGATACGGCCTCATCATCGGGATCGAGATGGATACCGCCGAATCGGCATCCAACGTCCAGAAGCATTGCCGCGACAACGGCGTCCTGGTCAACGTCTGCCACGGCAACACCATACGCCTCATTCCTCCGCTCATCCTGAGCGACGCGGAAAAGGACAGATTCACTGCGCTCTTCAAGGAAAGCGCTTTCTGAAACTTCTTTCGCCGGGAAACCGGCGGCCATTCAATTGGTTGCGATCGGAGGCATCGGACGTATGGCAGAGACAGAATTCATTCCATGCGGGGACGATCTCGCGCCATGCATCATTTTCATCGACATGGCCGGCCATCCGTTCGACATAGCATCTGCGGCGCCCCATAATGCCAACGTCATCGACATAAGGTACGACGATTGGAACGATGCCCTGACGCCTTGGAAGGCCCCCGGTCTGCGTGCAGGGGATCCCGATTTCGGCGGCAATGCAGACGAGACTCTGAGGCGGCTCGTCGAAGAGATTATACCTGAAGAGGTGGAGATTCACGGCTTGTCTCCGCCGGCATATGGGATTGCCGGATATTCTCTCGGAGGGCTGTTCTCGCTGTATGCTTTCACCCATGGCGACATGTTCTCCGCTGTCTCATCGATGTCCGGTTCCCTGTGGTACGAAGGCTGGGTCGAGTATCTCAGAGACTTGGATTTCAGCGGCGAAGGGAAAAAGGCCTTCCTTTCTCTGGGAGACAGGGAGGAACGTTCCGGATGCGCCATACTCCGCACTGTCAGGGAACGCACGGAAGAGACGGCGCATATTCTCAGATCCAGGGGATGCGAGACGGAAGTGTCGATCGGCCCCGGGTCGCATTTCCAGCGCATTGAGGAGCGTCTGGAATTGGGTCTGGCTTTCTTGTATGATGCTTTGGTCCATTGACTTCCGCAATAGGTCTCGCATTTGTTATGATGATTTGGTGCTTTCTGAGGCTTAAGGATAGTCGGATGCAGCTCTAATTGTTATACTGGTTAGACGACGTTTCCTCAACTATGCTTTGACCTGAGCGGAACTGATGATCTATTTCACGAGTTTTTTGTAGGTGTCGGTCCCTTTGTTCTCAAATCTCTCTTTGTCTAACAATAGAAGGCCATTTGTCGAGACATTTGTTTTGAGAAAGTCTCTAACAATGCTCTATGTTCTCGCCTTTTCGTCGTAGCATACGGCGTTTCTGAGCGCATCTATCTTGCCCAAGACGCTTAGGTAGTCTGGATTGCTGTTGCTTGAGAAGACGCGGGCGGCATTCTCGACGAACGGCTTATTCGATTTTTTCTGTCGTGACCAGAGTTGCATACCTACTCAGGCATCATGTGGGGCGAGGTCAGGGTGTTTCATCAGGTATTTTCTGACTCTCTCGGATTCCATGACCTTCCTTCCTAGCTCTTCGTCTGCGGCGGTTCCCTTCCCTTCCAACAGCGATTTGCCGTAGTATACGTAGGCCAGAGTGCTGTAACGCCTGTTATATTTGAATATCCTGAAGCATCTTTTCAGATTCTTGCCTTTTTCGTAATCGGATACTGCGGTTTCAAGATTTTTCAATCTTTTCAGGGCATAAAGGTAATCTGGATCCTTGTTGCCGGCGAATACGCCGATCGCGTCCTCGACGAAATCATTCTTTCCGGATTGATTGGCCAGAATGAACATGTTTGTTTTGCGTCTTTTCAGGTAAGCGTCGATATCGTAAGCATCGCGGAACGAATCGAGGCATCCGAGTGCATCCAGATTCCAAAGGTTTCTGAGGCATTTTGAGCATACGCCGCAGTTCTCGCTCTTTTTCACGCAGGAGTAGAGGTATTTCTGGGCGTACGGGGCGTCTTTTATGTCTTTGAGTTTCTGGAAGCGGTTGGAGATGAATCCTTCGGACATGATGTCCAGCTTTCCGTCGGACACCAAAGGCAGCAAGAACATCTCATAGTATCCAGAATCGTGCTTGCTGTTGTTTTCCAGCTCGAGCGCAAGCTTTCCGTCGCCCACCGATGCGTAGTAATAGGTCCTCCAGAAATACCTCAGCATCAATATGGAGAACAGATCCGTGTATGTATGGGTCAGCCTATGGCCCTGTCTTAACACGCTCTGTATGTTGCATTCGATTTCGATCAGAGGAAGTTTGATGTCCTCGGATACCGTTCTGGCGCGTTCATATGCCATATCTTTAACTTTTTTAATACTATTTTTACTGCCATAAAGGCCATTGAAGGCACCGACGTTGGCTATGCACAGGTGGGTCAGCCTGCGGCTCTTGTCTTCGTAGTCAAGATAGTGCCAGAGCGCATGCATGGAGTCCACGCCGCACGACATGCCCGTGCCCACGTGCTTCCCGGCGCGTACCTTCGAGTCCTTCGTTATAGGGGCATGGATCTTGATTGCTTCGAGGCGGCTGTCGGTATAGACAAGGGAGGGAATCAGGTACTCGGTCACGTTGTGGTAGAGATGGCTGCTCATGGGGGATTCTGCCACGATGTCCAGCCCTCTTTTCATGCAGTAGATGAGCGACGCTATCACATAAGCGTCCGAGAGATCTGAGCACAGGCCGTATCCATATTCGGCCTGCACGCTGTAGAACAGCGTCTTGGTCTGGGTATCCTCACCTGGAACAGCTATGGTAATGTCGACCTCCTGTATCACTCTTCCATTTTCTTCGCGAGTTCTCGCAGGCCCTATCGACAATTTTCCTCTGTCCATATCTGACGGCAAGGATATGTTATATTAACAACTTCCGAATCACGTATGAAATAAGTAGTCCTTGATAAGACGTGTATTTTCACTTAAAATTCGCGCATAGCACTAAAGTGGCACTTAAATAATGGAGAAATGCTTGAGGTTGTTGGGCATGAGTGATAATTCTGTTCTTTCAGCGATCGACGATATCGATGATGAGTCGTCTTTTCTGTCTTTAATCAATGCATATGCATCAGGGAATCAGGAAAGCAGATTGAAAGCGGCAGAAATCTGCACGGAACTAGCGCGGGAAGGTAGGCCCGCTTTCCAGCTTATGCTTGCGGAGTGGTATCTTACAGGAAACATTGTTCCCAGTGACAGAAAAAAAGCTATAGATTTATTGGAGCAGGCATCAAAATCCGGAAATCAGGATGCATCTGTTCTGTTGATTGATGAGCTATATTCAAGCAAAAGCCAAACTGAAAGGGCACGCGCCTTTGATTTATGCAAGTCATTGGAGGCTTTAGGAAACGATGGCATCTATTATAGGCTCGGAATGATGTATATTGAAGGTAAAGTGACAAAGAAGGATATCAGCAAAGCAACAATGATGCTGAGATCCGCAGTCAAATCCGGAGTGAAAGAGGCTGTGGCACCGCTAGCTAACATACTCTTCCAAAGCACCGATATTAACGACCGTCGCGAATCATTTTTGCTTTGCAATAGCAGCCAGTCGTCCAGATGCATATTTCTATTATCCGAGTTTTATTTCGACGGTGACGTGGTGCCTCGCGATTTATATAAATCATATGAATTATTTGAAAAATCAATGTTTTTAGGCAAAAGGATACCATGGCAGGTAGAATATATATTCAGATTAAGAAAAGCTATAAAAAGTGGCGCTTCTGACAAGAAAATGATGTTGAATCTTTATTATTATGTCTTGGAGAAGCGCGGAAGCTGGATAGGTATAAGCTCCAAAATCTCGGCGATCCCCAGTTTTCCTCACGGGATTCTTTCCATTTTTATCAGTGATTCAGCGGTGATCGGAAAAAAATGCACTATATACCAGCAGGTGACAATCGGGTCCAATAAGACGAAGGGCCATAAACGCTATGGGGCACCTAAAATTGGCGATGGCGTATTCATCGGTGCTGGAGCCGTATTGGTGGGGAACATAGTTATCGGTAATAATTGTAAGATTGCCGCGGGAGCCACTGTCGCTAAGGATTTAAGCGACGGTACGACTGTAGTGCCATTGAACAGGACGATAGAATACAAAGAATCCTGAGGGTTGAAAGAACAGATATGCGGGTTTGTCTTTGCCACAGGCAATATGGGAATCAAAAGCGACACATCGTTCTGTTAGATGATCGGCACAGAGATGGATTTCCAGCGCATCAGGAAGAGTTCGGAGTTGGCCGGGTATTCTTTTCTTATTCCGATTCGTCATCTTCGGAAACCCTGTGTTTCAGCAGGTATTTTCTGGCCCTATCGGATTCCATGACCTTCCTTCCTAGCTCTTCGTCGGCGGCGGTTCCCTTCCCTTCCAACAGCGATTTGCCGTAGTATACGTAGGCCAGAGTGCTGTAACGCCTGTAATGTTTGAATATCCTGAAGCATCTTTTCAGATTCTTGCCTTTTTCGTAATCGGATACTGCGGTTTCAATCTTCTTTATGCTGTTTAGGGCGTAAAGGTAATCTGGATCCTTGTTGCCGGCGAATACGCCGATCGCATCCTCGACGAAATCATTCTTTCCGGCTTGATTGGCCAGTTTGATCATAAGCACTCTGCGTTTTTTCAGGTAAGCATCGATATCGTAAGCATCGCGGAATGAATCGAGGCAACCGAGCGCATCCAGATTCCAAAGGTTTCTGAGGCATTTGCTGCAGACGCCACAATTCTCGCTCCTTTTCACGCAGGAGTAGAGGTATTTCTGGGCGTACGGGGCGTCCTTTATGTCTTTGATTTTTTGGAAGCGATTCGAGATGAATCCTTCGGACATAATGTCCAGCTTTCCGTCGGACACCAAAGGCAGGATGAACATCTCATAGTATCCGGAGTCGTGTCTGCTGTTGTTTTCCAGCTCTAGGGCAAGCTTCCCGTCGCCCACTGATGCGTAGTAATAGACCTTCCAGAAGTATCTCAGCATCATTATGGAGAACAGGTCTGTGTAGGTATGGGTCAGCCTGTGGCTTTGCTTCAATACTTCTCTTATGTTGCATTCGATTTCAATCAGAGGAAGATCGATGTCTTCGGATACTGTTCTTGCACGTTCGTACGATCTTTCTTTGACTTTTTTGATATTCTCATCGCTGCCGTAAACGACGTTGAAAGCTCCGACATCGGTTATGCACAAGTGCGTCAGCCTGCGGCTGCTGTCTTCGTAGTCGAGATAGTGCCAGAGCGCGTGCATGGAGTCCACGCCGCATGACATTCCCGTACCCACGTGCTTTCCGGCGCGTACCTTCGAGTCCTTCGTTATAGGGGCATGGATCTTGATTGCTTCGAGGTGGCCGTCAGTATGGACAAGGGAGGGGATCAGGTACTCGGTAACATTGTGGTAGAGGTGGCTGCTCATTGGGGATTCCGCCACGATGTCCAGCCCTCTCCTCATGCAATAGACGAGGGACGCCATCACATAAGCGTCCGAGAGATCCGAGCACAGGCCGTATCCATATTCGGCCTGCACGCTGTAGAACAGCGTCTTGGTCTGGGCATTCTCCCCCGGAAGAACGAAGGTTATGTCTACTTCTTGGATTGCCCTTCCATTTTCTTCGCGAGTTCTCGCAGGGCCTATCGATAATTCTCCTCTGCCCACATTTGACAGCATAGATGCTGGATATAAAGTTTTATTGAAAAGTCAATATAGCAAAAAATCGACCCTCGGGGATTCCCAGGGCCGTGCACGGGCCCCAGGTTTTAAGCTCAGAACCATCCGTCCAGGGACCTCTGCTTTTTCCTGCTGTCCTCAGTTTTCCTGGCCGCTTCGATCCTGCCGACCACGGCTTTCACCCTGTCCTCGGAGAACCCATATCCAGCCATCATCTCCACGGTCTCTTCCAGAAGGGCCGTGCCATGCTTGACGTCGTAATCGTCGGATTTCGGGCCGTCCAGGAAAATGTCGCGGACTTCCTGGTATTCGGGGATCTCCTTGCCAATCGCGGGCAGGGTCTCCTCCAGGTTCCCGTGCTTCTGTATGAGTTTAAGCCCTTTTTTCGGCCCTATGCCGTCGATCCCATGGTTGAAATCGGTTCCTATGAGGATGCACACGTCCACGAGCTGTTCTCTGGTGATCCCGAGGTTTTGGAGCATATTCTCGGTGTCTATGAGTTCGGTTTTCACGTCTTTGTAGGCGTTTTTGCCGGGGATTTTGCGCCTTCCCGACATCGTAAGGTTCCTCAGAAGCAGGGGCGCCCCGAAAAGTATGGAATCGAAATCCTGCGAGGCCGCCGCATAGACGGAACCGGCGGAGCACATGTAGGCCGCCTGGGCTTCCCCGTCGCTGGGGGCCTGGACTACGGGTATCCCGAGGAGCTCAAGCAGCCTTTTGGAGCTCTCGAGAATATCGGGAGTCATTCTGGATGTCTGCTGCGCCTTGGAGAACGCTTTCTTGAGGTCCCCTTCGGCCAGAGCCTGCTCGTATTCCTCTTTCGCCTTCTCTCTGCGGGCTATCCTTTCCTCTATAGTACCCGCCTTGAGGGCGTTGGCCTTGCCGTCGAACACGAAGACCGGTTCGATGCCCGCTTCGATGAGGTTGGACGTGCGATACAGTATCCCGGAGAGATGCGACGTGACGTTGCCGTCCTGGTCCATGAGGGGCTTTCCGTCCGGCTGCCTGATTATCGAAAGGAATTGGAAGATGGTGTTGTACGCATCTACTGCGACGGTTTTGCCGCGGAGTTCCGAGAGCTCTATCTCCCTGGGCTCCACTATCGGTGAAAGGTTTACTCCCATAAAATCACCTCAGAGCGTAGGCCCGTACAGCTTCCATCTGGCTATCTCGGGCGCCATGTCGTCCAGCCTGAACAGGGAGGACCCAGCCACTAGGGCGGTTGCCCCAGTGTCGGCGCAGATTTTCCCGGTTTCGGCGTTTATCCCGCCGTCGACGGAGATCTCAAGCCTTTTCCCTCTGTTTTCGGCCCATTTCCTGATTTCGCCGATCTTCGGCACGCATTCCCCGATGAAGGACTGCCCTCCGAATCCGGGATGTACCGTCATGACCAAAGCGAGATCCGCATCGCCCAGATAAGGGATGATTTTTGACGTGGGGGTCTCAGGGTTCAGCGAAACACCAGCTTTGAGCCCTCTTCCCTTGATTCTGTCGATTGCCTCGGCTATGTTCCCCTCGGCCTCGCAATGGACGGTGATCATGTCGCAGCCGGCATCGGCGAAAGCGTCCACGTATCTTGACGGATCCTCTATCATCAGATGGGCATCGAACAATATGCCCGAGCATTTGCGTATGGATTTTATGATGGGAGGCCCGAATGTAATGTTTGGAACGAACATCCCGTCCATGACGTCGAGGTGGGCCCAATCCGCGCCGGCCGCCTCAACGCGGACGAGCTCTTCGCCGAGCTTAGAGAAATCGGCGGAAAGCATCGAGGGTGAGACCTTGGTCATGCTCCCGCCATTGGCGACGAAAGATATTATCCTTTTTTTCCGCTGGCTGATAGGAAGGTCCGGGGAGGCCCCCGGATCGGATCAGAGATTTTCCCTGTACTTGGCCAGGGCCATCAGGTTCTCGTTGGGAGTGAGCGGAGGGACCCCGCATTCCGGCGCTATGATGGCGAATCCGGCGTCTGAGCATTTGATGGCGTCCTCGCGGATGATTGCGGGGGTGCCTTGCATCAGGTGGTTAACCGGAGGCACGCCGCCGACTATGCGGACCTTCTTCGCTATCCTTTCTGCGACACCCACTGGATCGTAGTATGTCTCGACGGAGAGTCCCGTCTCACCCATGGAAGCCAGATCCTCGAGGATTTCCGACGTCTCTCCGCAGCTGTGCACGGTGGAATACGATTTTTTGATGCAACCCACGATGTCGGAGGCGCTCCCCTCCACGAAATCGTGGAACATCTCGGCGGGCATAACGTCGGTCGCGGATTCGACGATCAGCTGGACGTCGTCGGAAACTTCGGAAAGGGCCGCCGCGTAAGCTTTGAGGCAAGGCTTGACGGCTTCCACCCAGGATCTGCAAAGATCCGGGTCCATCATCGCGCCCATCAGGAACGTCTCCAACCCAGTCATCTGGTACGCGGTCGAGAATGCGTCTTCCATCCCGCATATCAGGAAGAGGTCTTCTCTGCGCGACCTCACTTTTTCGGCCGCCTCCAAAATCATCGGGCATCTCCCGGAAGACAGGAACTCATCGGGAGACATCACATCCGGAGGTTCGACAAGCATCATGTCGTCGTTCCTCCAAGGGGATGCGGTCACAGCGGGTTGGGCCCCTTTGTTCCCTTTGCTGATATCGCATCCCAATATCTCGGGGATTATGGTCACGCAGAACGGCACTTTTGCCATGGCGAATCCGAACATCTCCGCCGGTTGGACGGCCAGCTGAGCCATTTTCTCAGCGTCGAAATTCGCTTCCGGCCAGCAGGCCCCGCATCTGTCCATCTGCCCGACCGTCCCAGTCTGGGTGAATATCGCGGGGGGAGCTTGGTCGCCTCTATTTCCGTCCAATGCGTCGCATATTTCGTCTTTAGTGTTCATAAAAATGGATGCCAATCGTCTATATATAAATGAAATCCCAGCCATCCCATCATAATTATACCTTATGGAGACGATTATGTATCCCATGGCATTGGCTAAGCATGAAACAGCGACCGAAATCTGTGACGTTTCCGGGTGCAATAACCCGGCGGAGAGGTCTTTCAACATCAAACAGGTGTCCAAATCCTCTCTTGATCTCAAAGACCCCAGCGCGAGGCAGATACACCTTTGCAAAGAGCACTATAAAGAATTCAAGAAAGAGACCAAGACCGACAGATCGTTGGATCAGGTCTATTGATTCCCTTTTTGGCGGTGCTAGGATGGAGATACTGTTCCTTGGCACGGGAGCCAGTCTCCCCTCCAGAAATAGGTCCACATCCTGCATCGCCCTCCGCAGCGGATCTGACATCATCCTCATGGATTGCGGGGAAGGTTCCCAGCGCCAGCTGATGATTTCGCCGTTCTCGTTCATGAAGATACGCGCGGTTCTGATAACCCACGTCCACGGCGACCACATCCTCGGCCTTCCCGGGCTCCTCCAGACCATGGGGCTTCTTGGAAGGAAGGACCCTCTGATGATATGCGGCCCGAAAGGGTTCGCAGCGCCTCTGAAAGCCATCATGGATGCCACCGAAGGCGAGACCGAGTATCCTGTGGAGGTCGTCGAGGCCGACCATGGAAACGAGTTTTCCGTATGCAAGATGAAGGTATCTGTTTTCGGGACGGACCATGGATTGCCATCTGTCGGATTCATCGTGTCCGAGCCTGATTCTCCCGGTAAACTCGACAGAGGGAAGGCCCTTTCGTTGGGCATCAAAGACGGACCGGACATGGCCCGCCTGAAGAGGGGCGAAACCGTCAAAGGGATTCTTCCGGAGCAGGTGGTCGGTCCCATCAGAAGAGGGATCCGCGTCGCGTACACTGGAGACACCAGATCAACTTCGGCGATAGCGGATGCCATAGGTGACGTCGACGCCCTGATCCACGAATCTACGTATATGTCGTCCGAAACGTCTTTGGCTGACAGCCATTTCCATTCCACCGCGCTGCAGGCGGCGGCCACCGCCAAGGAAGCTGGCGTGCGCTATCTTTTCCTTACCCACATAAGCAATCGCTATGACGACTGCAGGGATTCTCTCTTGGAGGAAGCCAAGGCGGTCTTCTCCGAAACGATTCTGGCCGACGATTTCGATCGCTACGAGATAACCAATCGTGCGGCCAGGAAAATGGATTGACCGAGTCAGATCAGCTTCAGCATGTCGGCGTTGGTTATGATGCCTACGATCTTCCCTTTTTTGGCGACGAGAACAGCGTTGCTGTCGGTCATGAGCATGGTAACCGACGACATGGGAGCGTTATCAGAAACTATGGGGTAGGATTCCTTCATGATCTTGGAGATGCTAGTGGTCTTCATCTGATCCGCGGAATGGCTCTGCCTCATGGCATCGAATATGTCCCTTTCGGATATGCTACCGACTGGGATCTCCCCCTCCATCACAGGGAGCTGGGAATACCCGGTCATTTTGAGCATCTCCGACACGTTAAGGATGCTCTCGGTGCTTTGGACGCTCATAACGCCTTTGGAAGCCACCTCGATCGCGGTAGGATCCTTCCTCCCGGACTCCCTGATCTCATCCAAAGTCTCGAACAGCTTCACCACGGTGGCATAGCTGGCGGAGATTTTTCCTTGCTCTATTTTGGCGATCGTGCTTTGGCTGACGCCCGACAGCTCCGAAAGGCGCATCTGGGTGACATCCAAATTCTTCCTTATCCTGCGGATGTCCGTAGACGGCGGGAATTTCATGCATATGTAATTATTATATTCTTATTTGAATATTGTCTTCCGTATTGTTTATCTATGACGACTATTTTCTATTCTTAAACTAAAGAGGGAATGTTTCCAATGACTTCGAAGAATATCCACGCGGAAGGGCTTAACGAGATTCCCACGCCGATGAAAAAGATTGAGATTGTCGAAAGAAAAGGGATCGGACATCCGGACAGCGTTTCCGACGCTTTGGCAGAAGAGGTCAGCAAAGCCCTCTGCAGGATGTACAGAAAGGAATTCGGGCACGTATTGCATCATAATACCGACGAGACCCAGATCGCCGCCGGGGAAGCCGCGCCCAAGTTCGGCGGCGGATACATCATCGACCCGGTCTACATCCTTCTCGTAGGGCGCGCGACTACTTACGCCGGAGAAGGCGAGAACCGCAAGGATCTCCCATGCAAACCCACGGCGCTCAAGGCAGCCCACGACTATCTTCAGAAGACATTCCCCAACCTCGATGTGGATTCCCAGGTGATCCTCGACGCCAAACTCGGAATGGGTTCCGACGATCTGACCGGCATCTACAGCGCAGGGAAGACTCTTGCCAACGACACCTCTTTCGGAGTCGGCTATGCGCCCTATTCGATCACCGACAAGCTCACCCTTCTCACCGAGGAATTCATCAACGGCAAGATGAAGAAGAAGCTCCCTGAGACCGGACAGGATGTCAAGGTAATGTGCTCCAGGGTCGACAACGAGGTCACCATGACTATCGCCTGCGCGATGGTCGACAAATACATCCCCGACGCCGGCCACTACAAATCCGCCATAGAGCAGATGTATGACTGCGTAACCGACAACGCTCTCAAGATCATCGGCAGCGAAGACATAACTTACAAGCTTGAGATCAACACCGGAGACGATTACGAGCGCGGAAACTACTACCTGACCTGCACAGGTCTTTCCCAGGAGATGGGAGACGACGGATCCGTCGGAAGGGGTAACAGATGCAACGGGCTCATCACTCCTTACAGGCCCATGTCTATGGAAGCCACGTCCGGAAAGAACCCGATCACCCACATCGGAAAGATCTACAACGTCATGTCCAAGCTCATCGCGGACGAGATCGCAGAGAAGGTTACCAATGAGGCTGAGATCAGGGTCAGGCTCCTCTCCCAGATCGGTAAGCCTGTGTCCGAGCCTCTCAACGCCTCCGTCCAGATCGTTCTGCCCAACGCGGAGAAGGATCCCCACCTGGCCGCATGGAAGTCCGAGGCCGAGTCCGTCGCCGAGTACTGGCTAGACAACGTGGACAAAGTGTCCGATATGATCATCGATGGGAAGGTCAGGACTTTCTGATCCCCTTCCCATCCAAACCTTTTCCATCCATCTGTTTTGGATTTATTTACGCCATTACAAGAAATGTGACTAACCGTTGCATGATGGTTTTCAATCCCATCCAACATTATTAAAAACCAGAATGCCCATGACATCTCTACTCAGGTGGTATGGTTGAAGATAATCGACGAACCTCAATTCGGCCCGATGTTCAGATTCAACGATGCGAACGTTTACTGGTCTCTTCACGTACTCTCCGGCGGCAAAAGCATGGGGCGGAAGAGGCTGGCTCAAGAGGTCGGCATCGGAGAAGGCAGCATGCGCAGGATCATCGATACGCTGAAAGAGTGGGATTTCATCTTCATCAAGCAGACCGGGATCACTATCACCTCCGCAGGGCTCGAATTCCTCAGGCAGATTCCGATAAGGCCGGTCGACATAAAGGTCCCCGAAAGCGTCATGGGGGACTTCCAGCAGGCCGTAATCGTCCTCGGGGCGGCCGACAAAGTCAAGAACGGAATGGAGCAGAGGGATGTCGGCGTCAAGATGGGCGCTCAGGGATGCACAACCATTCTCATCCGCGACGGCAAGCTGATGGTCCCACCGGATTGGAATCTGGATGAGAAGTCGCCCGCCATCGCCAAGACCATCCGTGACACCGGTCTGACTCCGAATGACGCTCTGATCATCGGAGGCGCGGACAACATCTGCAGCGCCGTGGAAGCCGCAGTATCCGCCGCTTTGGAGTTATTCTGAGGCTATGAGGCATTACCTCAGCTATTCGGTATACCAAGAGATGGGATTCTTCGGGAGGAACCCTCCCGCCCTCTTGGATGCCATAGGTTGCGACGGCCTGGAGATGCTCACTTCTTATGAGCCCATCCCAGATTCCCACAAGCAATTGTCTTCAGCGGTCCATCTCCCTTATGCCACCGATTGGCTGGCCGCCTGGGAGGGAAGGCCCTATGAAATGGACGAGATGTCGTCCATGTATTACATGTATGGCCGCTCTCCCGAGCAAGTGGTGTCCAACATAACATTGGCCATAGACCGTGCGAAAACTGTCAGACCACCGTACGGTGTCCTCCATCTGGGCAACGCGCACATCCCCAGCATCCGCACCCATCATTTCCCTCACACGGACGATTTCGTGATCTCCAAGTTCGCGGAGGTCATGAACCGCGTCGTTGCCGATATGGAGGGAGGCGAGCCCCCGTTCCAGATTCTTTTCGAGAATCTCTGGTGGCCCGGCCTCAGGATGGTTGACAGCTCCGGTTTCAGGATTCTGGACAGGAAACTGGAATTCTCGAATTGGGGCCTCTGCATAGACACCGGCCATCTGATGAGCTGCCTTCCGGGGATACGCACGGAGAAGGATGGCATAGACGCTCTCGCAGACATATTCTCTGGATACAGCAATGACGTCGTAGATAAGGTGAGGACGGTCCATTTCCATTACAGCGCATCCGCGGATTATCGCGAGAGTTTTGAGGACGTAGTTCCGGGCGAGGAGCCGCTGATGGATTTCATACGCGGGGTATACCATCACGTGAAGATGATCGACAGGCACATGCCCTTCTCAGATCCTTCATGCAAAGAGCTGCTGGACATTCTCAAACCGGAATATGTCACCCACGAGATGCCCGGATCGGAATCAGGCCCGATCGAGGACTTCATCAAGCAGAGATCTCTGTTTCCGTAATCAGAAATCCGATTCTGGGAAGGAAAATGCGGCAGTGTGTGTTGTTTTTGCTGTCTGCCTAGGTCGGAAACAGTTTCGTGATTTTGCCATGGCATATACGCGCGATTACTGAGGGGCGCTTTCGCTCATAAAACCTTTTTATATGACCTGCATAATGCGAATGTCCAGAGGAATTAAGATGGCACGCTTCAAAGAAGCTGAGAAAAGGCTCCTTGAGAAGTCTGTCTGCATGAACTGCTATGCCACCAACGCCCCCAAGGCTACAAAGTGCAGGAAATGCGGCTACAGCAACCTCAGGCCCAAAGCAAAGGAAAGCAGGAAGCAGTGAGGAATTCTCCTCTTCCACATCTATTTACGGCCATTCCGGCCGGTCACCAGAAAGAACCGTTGGGACCGGGATCCCAGCGCTTCTTTTCATCACTTCTTCTATGTATCATACCGGAACGTGTCTTCCGCTCCAATTCAATCGGTGTTTTCGCTCTTTTTCCCGGTTTCCTTTGGCCTTGCAGAATCGCAGTCAAGGGTACCATCCCCATCAAACTGCCTTAGGTATTCAGGCTTCTTTCTTGGATGCCATGAAAATTGCCTAATCTAGACATTTTTTATTCGTTTTAGTTAAATATAAATATCGTCATTCAGGACTGGGTTTTCGTATGAGGGCTTTGGTCATAGATGACGAAGGCGGGATAAGAAGGGCCGTCGAGAATATCCTCAGGGAGCAGGGATGCGAGATCCGCATCAGCGGCACCATGCAGGAAGCCGTATCCAACGCGGTCGATTTCCGTCCCGACATCGTTTTCCTGGATACCGTCCTCGGAGGGGAAAGCAGCCTCGGTTTCATAGAGGAGGTCAGGAAGTCTCATCCCGACGTCAAGCTCAAGGTCGTTCTGCTGGCATCCATAGCGGAGGAGATTCCCACCGACATTCCCGAGGTGAAGGGATGCGTCCGCAAGCCTTTCGATACGGAGCATCTTCTGGACGCCCTCTACAGCGTATCATCCAGCTCTCCCGTCGTCGCCGATATGGCCGGCGGCAAGAATGGCGCGCATGCGAAGCCGAAAAGCCGTCCAGGCTTATTTTCAATGTTCAGGAAGAAGAAAACCCAGCCGGAGCCGGAAAGGGAGAATCCTTCCGAGCACGGGGTCAGGTTCGGTTCCTCGTATGTGGTTTTCGAGGATTACCCGAATAAAATCTATGATTTCGCTAAGATGTTCGATCCGGAAGCTTATTCGGTCATGGTCATAACGTCAGATAAACCTAAGATAGTCAAGGATAAGCTGGGTTATGGCAAGATAGATGTGAGGGCGATGGCGCCCAAAGCCAAAGATGGCGGGTTCAGCAGCCAAGGATATGGCACTCTCGTCAGCGAGCTGAGCGGTTTCATCAAAGATTCACCGAATCCGGTGGTCGTTTTCGATAATTTCGATGATATGGTCAAAGTGAATGGGATGGGCAAGACGCTTAGGATGTTGGATCTCCTTTTGAAGAGGACCGAGGGCGTCGTGCGTACTTTGGCTGTATCGGTAGACAAGAATTCCATTTCAAAGAATGATTATCGCGTATTGATGCGCGGTATGAACGATTATAAAGATTGATTGGGGATGTATGATGAAAATAGAGAAGGTGTGGGCAAGGGAAGTTCTCGATTCCAGGGGGAATCCTACAGTCGAGGCAGAGATCACGGTTGCAGGCCATAAAATATCTGCGATCGCGCCGTCGGGCGCATCAACAGGTTCCTGGGAGGCGCTGGAATTGCGCGACGGAGGATCCAGATATGGCGGCAGAGGCGTTCTGAAAGCCGTGGAGAACGTTCGCAACGAGATTGCCAAGCGCATCACCGGCATGGATCCCACCGATCAAAGGGCAGTAGATCTGGCTATGATCGACCTGGACGGCACGGACAACAAATCCAGGCTGGGAGGCAACGCCACTGTCGCCGTGTCTCTCGCTGTCGCCAAGGCCGGGGCTGCGTGCGAAGGGATCTCCGTGTATGAGCACATAGGGAAGGACCATGTCACTCTTCCCGTGCCTATGCTCAACATCATAAACGGAGGCAAGCACGCGGGCGGCAATCTGAAGATCCAGGAATGCATGATAATCCCCGCAGGGGCGAAATCCTTCTCCGAATGCCTCAGGATGTCTTCGGAGGTCTACATGCGCCTGAAATCCCTTCTCAGCTCCAAGTACGGCTCCGGCTCCATAAACGTCGGCGACGAAGGCGGTTTCGCGCCCCCTGTGAGCACCGTGGACGAAGCGCTCTCCACGATCGTGGATGCGGTCTCGGATGCGGGGTATGTGCCCGGAAAAGAGGTTTTCCTCGCGATTGACGCGGCATCCTCGGAATTCCACAGCAAAGGAGTCTATTCCGTCGATGGCATGGAACTGTCTTCGGGAGAGCTTCTGGACCATTATGAGTCATTGATCAAGAGCCATCCCCTGGTCAGCATCGAGGATCCTTTCCAAGAGGATGATTTCGAGACTACCGCGGAGTTCACGAAGAGGGTCGGGAAGCATGTGCAGATAGTCGGCGACGATCTCTTCGTAACCAACAGCAAGCGTCTCGCCCGCGGAATCGATATGGGCGCCGCCAATGCGCTTCTTTTGAAGGTCAACCAGATAGGGACCGTCACCGAATCCCAGGATGCGGCGGAGCTCAGCTACAAGAACGGCTATAACGTCGTAGTCTCCCACAGATCTGGGGAATCCGAGGACACAACCATCGCAGATCTTTCCGTCGGATGGGGTTCGGGAGAGATTAAGACCGGTGCGCCGGCCCGCGGAGAGAGGACGGCCAAATACAACCGCCTTCTCAGGATAGAAGAGGAATTGGGCTCTAAGGCCGTGTTCCCGGGCATCTCCAAATTCCGTCTCTGATCCGATCAGGGCAACGAAAATTCTTCCCGCCGCAATGGCGGTTTTCTTCCTTTTTTATAGCGCATGCCGATTCCTTTCATCTGCTCAACGGCCGAGATATAAAATGTCATCATCAGTCGGAAACAGTTTTCAGACATCGATTTTGACGATCAGGGACACGAATAGGGACAGCTGCCCTGATTTAGACAAGGCTTATATCGGGCCTAGGCATAAGGTAATTCTGCGCGATATCCTGCTGTTCAAGGGGAAAAACGGGAGGATATAGGGTTCAGAATGGATGGGGAAAACCGTTCGGGATCCAAGGGCTAGGGGATAGGATGAGCTACTGGGAAGGCCAACCAAATGAATGCATTCAGGTGCTGGAATCCATCGTAAGCGGCAAAAGCATCTATTGCAACTGCGGTCGCATCACCGTTCTGGACAGGGACGAGATGGAGTTCAAATTGAGTCTGGGAAAAGAACTGGAATGCAGCTCCTGCCGCAACCAACGCATCGGTCGCGAGATAGACGAGCTGGATTCCATTTTCTCAGGGCAGCAAGAGGAAGGCCCAAGTTTATTCTGATTGGCCTTAGGGCCTTATTTTTGGCGAGATCAATCTGCTTCCGCCGGTTTCTTCTTTTTCGCGGCCGGCTTTTTTGCGGGGGCTTTCTTAGGTTTCTCCGCTCCTTCCGCCGTCTTTTTCGCGCGGGCGCTTTTCTTCCTGCCGGGGCAATCGGTATTGATGCATTCTTCCATGCTGCCGAAGATTATCATGGGGGCGCCGCAGAGCTCGCAGACTTTCTTCGCGGACTGGACGCTTCCCCTCGGTCTGAGAGGGTATGTCTGGGAGCAGGCGGGCCATTCGGAGCATCCGGCGAATCTTTTGCCCTGTTTGGAGAACATGACTCTTATGCGGCCTTTCCCGCACGTCGGGCAGGGGCCGAGATCGTTTTTCTCCACGTTGCTCTTGCATTTCGGGTCTATGCATTGGACAGAAGGCGGATTGCCTTTCCTGATGACTTTGAGCTGCGGCAGCCCGCATACGGGGCACACAGTCTCGGTCATCTGATTCAGCGCACCTTTCGGGATGGGATATGCGCGGGTGCATTCGGGATATCCGTTGCATCCGATGAAATTCCCGTTTTTGGATCTTTTTATTACCATGTCATTGCCGCAGTCGGGGCATACGCCCACATGCTGCTGGCTGTGGAGCGCGACCTTGATCTCTTCGCCAATGGCCTCGGATTCCTCGGAGATCTTTACAGCGACGCTGTGGAGCATGTCCTGGGATTCCTTCACCACTTCGTCCATCGTGCGCTTGCCCTCGGTGATGCTGGCCATGTCAGCTTCCAGTTTCGCGGTCATGTCCGGCTCGGTTATCCCGCCGCCGTGCTTCTCCAGCGATTTGGTGAGGGCTATGCCGCTGTAGGTGGGAATCATATAGTTTCCTTGGACGTAATTCCTCGAGAACAGTTTGCTGATGATGTCGTGCCTGGTGCTCTTGGTTCCGAGCTGAAGCCTGTCCATCTCTTGGATGAGGGTACCTTGATTGTATCTGTAAGGCGGCTGGGTCTCGGATTCGGCGGCGGACATGGATCTGATCTCCACTCTGTCCCCGACCTCCATCTCGGGCAGCTTCGCGGGGGGCGCTTTCAGATATTTCTTATAATACTTTTTCCACCCCTGCTTTTTCAGGGCATACCCTTCGGCTAGGAATCTCTCCCCGGCGACATCTATGGCGCAGGTCGTCACCTCCGCTTCGGCGTTGGGCGCGACGGTGGCGAGGAACCTTCTCACGATGAGCTCATACAGCTTCCATTTGTCGCCCTTCATCTTGTCGGATGATGCACCAGCGGTAGGGTAAATCGGCGGATGGTCGGTGGTTCTTCTCTTCCCTTTGGACGGGATTATCTTCTCTTGGGAGAGGATTTCCTCGGCTTCGGTTCCGAATTCTGATTCCTTCAGCTTCTCGAGGACCGACCTCAGGTTGAGCGTGCGGGGATATTCCGTGTTTTCCGTACGCGGATAGGAGATGTATCCCCCGGTGTAAAGGTCCTCGGCGAGCTTCATGGCGGTCGTCGGAGGGATGCCGATTTTGTTGGCTTCCACCTGCATCTGGGTGGTGTCGAACGGGGCGGGCTTGTATTCCTCTTTCTTGGTGACGACGTATTCCACGACCGTCCCTTCTTTTTCGCCTTCGACTTTCGCCAGCACGGCATCTGCTTTTTCCTTCTCCCAGAAATGGTTGCCCTCATGGCCGCCTTTGAAAGCCAGCATCCCGAATTTTCCGATGACATCCCAGAACGGCACCGGGACGAATCCCTCTATCTCTTCGTGCCTGTCGACCAGAAGCTTGAGGGTAGGGCTTTGGACCCTTCCGACCGACATGAAATTCTTTCCTATCTGGCCGGACGACAGCGATATGAGCCTGGTAAGGACGGCTCCCCACGACAGATCGACGATCTGCCTCGTTTCCGCGGCGTCGGCAAGCTTTCTGTCAGGTCTGGCGAGATCCGCGAAAGCCGCTTCCACTTCTCCTTTAGTTAGAGCGCTGAATTTGGCTCTCTTGACGGCGATCCTGCCGTTCAGGGAGCATTCCCCTCCAGCATCGGAATAAACGCCGATGGCTCTGACGGTCTCCATGCCGATGAGTTCTCCTTCCCTGTCGTAGTCGGTCGCGATGATTATCTCGTCGGATTCTTCGGCGATAGCTTTGATTGCGTTGAGGATGGATTTCACGCGGACGGTTTTGACCTGCTCCGCATAAACGAGGTCTTCGGGCTTCACGCTGCTCCAGTCGTTGTACTCTTTGGAATAATCCAATTCTATGATGTGCCCTCTCAGGCTCACCACTTTGTACTCGTCGCCGTCGGCCTCGAAAGATATCACCGTCACTCCTCCGTTGGAGGTGGAGTGTGACTGTCCGTCAGACAGGATCGTGGAGATCCTCCTCGCGGCATTCGCTTTTTCGGTGATTATTAGTTTCCTCATCGCCGCCTGAAATTTGTGAAGGTTATTTAAGAGTTGGCGGTGCGTCGCTTTTGCGGCCGCAACATACGGTCAGAATTCATTGACGTCTCATTAAATTCAAAGAATGGTTTTATATTGTACTTGGATGATAGTTCCATATGCGCTCCGATGAGTTCATTTCCAAAGTTCTGGAGAAACCCGGCGTTGTTCGCGCGGAGATTCTCAACGCCGACCTCATATCGAGGATAGTCGACGAAGAGGATTCCATATCGGTTTTCTCTGGTTCTATGGAACTTCAGAGCATCGGACTCGGCAAATGCGTGACCAAAGATCTCGTCGCCGCGGTTTTTTGCGATTCGAACTTCCCTCGCCCCGATCGGGTGACCATCGAGATCGTAGACGAATACGGGACGCTGCTTGGGCACGATGTCCCGCAAAGCATGGCGGAAGAGATACGCGGGATGGACAACATACTCTGGCTTTCAGAGAATTTTGTAATGTACCCCTAGACTGTATCTTCATCCAAGCCTCATATGATCATGAGGGCCAGCCCGTTCCCCGGATCGTATGATTTCGGTCAGGCCGACCCTTGGATATTCTATCCTTCTGTCACTACGGCAGATATCATAAACCGTTATTTTGGGATGGGCGATGCCGAGGGGTTATCGACCATAATCCTCGGCACCGATGGGGTGGAGATGTCAGTGCCTGTGCCCGACATGGTGGAGATTCCCTGTGGAAGGGGCGGCCATAGTGAGTCTGCCTCTCAGGACACCTTTTATTGAAGTGATTTCGTTGGCGAAATTCTTCAGGTTGCCGAGCTCCCCCTCGCAGATGAGTATTTCCATGCATTTGCTGTCGTCGAGGTGGACGTGAATCGACGTGTTGACCATTCCCAAATGGGCGTGCTGGATGTCCGTCAGCTTCTCTCCGACGGTATTGTTGGTGTGATCGTAGACTATGACCACGGTTCCGACCATCCATTCGTCGTTGTTCTTCCACTCATTCTCAGCCAAGGAATCGCGTATGAGGTCGCGGACCGCTTCGGATCTGCTGACGTAACCTTTGTCGCTTATCGACTTGTCGAATTTTTCCAGGAGATCGGGCTCCAGAGATACGCCTATGCGTGTTACGCCTTCCATAACCGTCGCATCATTTTGCGATTAAATAACACTTTTCTTTCCAAAAAGGGGCATCAAGTAACACACCATATGCCATTCGCGCTCTTGCATATTGTATTTATCCGTGCTTAGCGATGCGTAGCGCATGACGGTCAATTCCGAGAATTTGGAGAACGCAATCGTTTCCGCCGTGAGGACTGGCGTCGAGGACCGCGACATAGCGGTGGCCTTCTCAGGCGGCCTCGACTCAGGCTTGGTGGCGGCCATCGCCAAGGATTATGCCAGGTCGGTGACCCTCTACACGTCGGGGAAGGACGAATCCTACGACGTGGTGATGGCGCGCGAGATGTCCGAGAAGCTCGGTCTCCCATGGCTCCACATTCCGATAACGAAGGACAACATTGAGTCCAGGCTCCGCGAGATGATCTCCATAACCGGGACTTCCAGCCCCCTCACCTTGTCATTCGAGCTCCCGCTTTTCTTCGTCTGCAGGACTGTCCATGAGAAGTACATTATCGGAGGGCAGGGTTCCGACGAGCTTTTCGCCGGATACACCAAGTACGTCGGCATGCCGGATGACGAGCTGGTCAGGACGATGAAATCCGATATGGGAAAGCTTATCACCTCTACGATACCCCATGAGACCAAGGTGGCCAACCACTTCGGGAAGACGATCCTTTATCCGTATATCGATCCGATCGTCACCATGCAGGTCGGCGCCATGGATGTGGCGGATCTGAAGCCCAAGGACGCCGATTCCAGGAAGGTCCTGTTGAAGCAGGTCGCAAGGAACCTCGGGTTCCCGTTCATCGCGGAGAAGAGGAAGAAGGCCGCGCAGTACGGTTCCGGAACCATGGATCTGGTCCGCGAGGTCGCCTCATCCAAGGGCATGACCTATCACGAGCTGGTCGAATCCATCTACAAGGAGATTTTCGACTGAACTTTATCGAGGGGTTTCCCCCTCCCTTTTCCTCTTATGAAAGGACTGATTCTGATCAACGCGTATTCCAGGATGCGCGCGTTCGATGTCCAGGCGTCGAGGCTCGCGGAGGAGTTCGCCGAGTTGGGCATCGAGACCGACATCCTCAGGAACGACGGTTTCATCGCCCGCATAGAGGGCCGCGGCATCGTCGCAGATTGCGACGGATACGCTTTCTGCGTCTATCTGGACAAGGACAAATACGTTCTTGAGGCTCTGGAGAGGTCCGGAGTCCCAGTTTTCAACCGCTATTCTGCAATAGAGGCATGCGACGACAAGATGGTCACGTACATCAGGCTGGCCGGCCATAACGTCAGGATGCCGAAGACCCTTCCCGGGCTCCTTTGCTACGATCCCGGGGAGCCGGTGAGGCCGGAAGCCGCCGGGAAGGTTGCCGATGCGCTGGGATTCCCTGTGGTCGTCAAGGAATGCTACGGCTCGATGGGCAAAGGGGTGCACATAGCCCGCGACGCGGATCAGCTGTCAGGGCTGATGGAGAAGGTAAAAACGGTTCCTCATGTCTTCCAGGAATTCGTCGGGAGCAGTTCAGGCAGGGATCTTAGGGTCATAGTCATCGGAGGGAAGGCCATAGGCGGCATGCTGAGGCATTCCGACGCGGATTTCAGATCCAATATCGGGTGCGGGGGCGTCGGCGAACCATACGATCTGACGCCCGAGGTCGCGGCGTACGCGGAAAGGATAGCGGACGCATTGGATCTGGATTACTGCGGCATCGATCTGCTTTTCCCTGGGGACGGAGGGGATATGATATTGTGCGAGGTGAATTCCAACGCCTTTTTCGAGGCTTTCGAATCCTGCACCGGCATCAATGTCGCCCGCATCTATGCTAAGCACGTCCTCGATGAGGTGATCCAGCTCAATTTCGACGCCCGCCGGCGAAACTTTGTGACATATTTTTAAGCACGCTCATGTATTCCGCCGTCGGAGATCATATTGGACCCAGATGGGATAATGGCCTGGTTTGACGGCCTATCCGACCAAGGCATAAAGCCTGGTTTGGAGAGGATAGATACGCTTTTGGAACGCCTTGGCAACCCGCAGGAAGGGCTCAGGGCCGTGCATGTGGCGGGCAGCGACGGGAAAGGTTCGGTCTGCGCCATGATCGAATCCATACTGAACGCTTCCGGGTTCTGCGTCGGGGCCTTCACTTCGCCCCAGATCCTTGAGATCAACGAATGCATCCGCATCGGCGGGGAATGCATATCCGACAGGGACCTAACGTTCATACTCTCGAAGATCAGGCCCATAGAGGAGCGCATGGAATCCGAGGGGATGGGATGCACCCAGTTCGAGGTTCTCACCGCCGTGGCGTTCGAGTTCTTTTCCATGGTCGAGGCCGATATAATCGTCGTGGAGGTCGGCATGGGCGGCAGATACGACTGCACCAATGTTATCATCCCCGAAGTTTCGGTCATCACGAACGTGAGCATGGAGCACACCGCCGCCCTTGGAAACACGATCGAAGAGATCGCTTGGAACAAGGCGGGGATAATGAAACCCGGCGTGCCGTGCGTAACGCTAAACGGCGACGAAGTCTGCTCCTGTTTGGAATCGTGCTCCGAAGAGGTCGGTTGTCCTCTGAAGAGGGTAGACGAATCCGATATAGAGGTGCTCGCCAGTTTTTCAGACAGCTTGGAGATGTCCTACAAGGGCGAGGTCTTCACGGTCTCCGTCCCGGGAAGGATGCAGGCCCGCAACGCCGCTTTGGCCATAGAGGCTGTTTCCTGCCTCTCGGATTTCAAATATCTGATAGCGTCTAATCTGGACGCCGGGCTCCGCAGGGTGAATTGGGAGTTCAGGATGCAGAAGCTCGTCGGCGAACCCATAATAATCGATGTCACGCACACTGTCGCCGGCGCAAAGTGCCTTTACGAAGATATAGTGGAGATCTACGGCAAAGTGGTCCTTGTCTTCGGGATGCTTTCCGACAAGAACATCAGAGAGGTCTCCAACATCCTTTCCGGGCTTGCGACCAAGGTGTTCGTCGCCCCGCCCAACTCCCCGAGGGCCGCGTCTCCCGATGTCCTTTACGATGCCATGCGCCGCGTGCACGGCAACGTCACCCTTTGCGGCACCGTAGGAGAAGCTTTGGATGCCGCTTTGGAAGCAAGAGGGGAGGAGAATATTCTGGTGACCGGATCGTTCCGCACCGCGGAGGATGCATTGAGATGGATTCAGAGCGGATATGCGAAATCCTGAAGATCCTTTCCGAGGTCTACGTCGGGGGCGTGTTCCCCGGCCGCAACTCGGCTGGAGAGGATCCGGAGTGGCCTAAAGATCCGTTCCATGTTCTGATCTCGACGATCCTGTCCCAAAGGACGAAGGACGAGAACACCCGGAAGGCTTCGGACAATCTTTTCGGCAGGTTCCCGACCATTGAAGCCCTCGCGGAAGCAGATCCGGGGGAGGTCGCCGAGCTGATACGTCCCGCAGGATTCCCGAAGCAGAAATCCGAAGCCATTGTCAGATGCTGCAAGGAAATCTTGGAAAGATATGGCGGAAAAGTCCCGGAGGACACGGAGGAGCTGTGCTCCCTTCCGATGGTCGGCCGCAAGACCGCCGCCTGCGTCAGATCCTACGCCATGGGCATTCCGTCCGTATGCGTGGACACCCATGTGCACAGGATATCCAATCTCATGGGCCTTGTGTCTACTTCCAACCCGGAGGAGACCGAGTTCGCGCTGATGGAGCTCACTCCTATGGACCGCTGGTCCGACATAAACAGATACCTGGTCCGCCACGGCCAGGAGATATGCATCCCCAACCGCCCCAGATGCTCGGAATGCCCTGTGAGGGACCTTTGCGACCGCGGTTCTGGGAGCCGCCCCTCGAATCTTTCTTAATAGGGAACAACCCATTAGGGGAAACGATGCATGAAGTTTCGGTGGTCTCCAGCCTTGTGAACGCTGTGATCGATGAGCTTGCGAAGTACAAAGTCACCAAGGTCCACAGCGTCACGGCGGTGATCGGCGACCTGACCAATCTCGGCGAGGAGCAGATGCTTTTCGCGTACGAGATAGTCACCCGCGGCACGGTTTTGGAAGGCTCCGAATTCATCGTTGAGCATGAGCCGATAGAGGTCTTGTGCGCTTCGTGCGGTTATTCCGGGCCGGTCAAAATATTGGCGGATCCCGATTTCGCTTCGCATTCCATCCCGGTTCTTTCTTGCCCGGATTGCGGAGGGGCGATCAAAGTGGTGAAGGGACAATCCTGCGCCATAAAATGCATGGATATAGAGGAGGAGGAATGATGTTCAAATACAGGGACGAAGCGACCGCGAAGAAGATCCTCGCTGGGATCAAGGATATGGGGGTCCACGCCAAATTCATGCACATATGCGGGACCCATCAGGATACCATAGTGCGTTTCGGCTTGGAGGAGATGCTCAGGGACGCCGGCATAGAGATCGCTCAGGGACCAGGCTGCCCCGTATGCGTCACCACCAGCAGAGAGATCGCCGATGCCATCACTCTCGCCCGCAACGGCGTAACCGTGACCGCTTTCGGGGACATGATGAGGGTCCCTACCACCATCGGCTCTCTGTTCGACGCCAAAGCCGACGGGGCCGACGTGAGGATCGTCTACTCTATCGATGACGCGGTGAATATGGCCAGGGAGCAGGAGAAGCCGCTGACATTTGTGGGCGTCGGATTCGAGACTACCGCGCCTTCGACCTGCGTCCCGCTGAACTCCGGCGATTGCCCCGACAATTTCACGGTCTACAGCTGCCACAGGATCTGCCCCCCGGTTTTGAAGGCTCTTCTTTCGCTGGGAGAATCCACGATAGACGGGTTCATCGAACCCGGGCATGTGGCAGTGATCACCGGAGAGGAGATGTTCCGCCCGGTATCCGAGGTCTACGGGCTGCCCCAGGTCATTGCCGGGTTCGAGCCTCTGGACATACTGATGTCATGCTACATGCTTTGCAAGCAGATCCGCGACGGCCGCGCCGAAGTCGAGAACGAGTATACCAGACTGGTGAGGCCGGAAGGAAACCCCAGAGCATTGAAGCTCATGGACGAGACCTTCACCCCGGTAGACCGCCATTGGAGGGGATTCCCGATGATACCCAAGAGCGCTCTCGCTCTCAAGCCCAAGTTCGCGGACCATGACGCCACCAAGGTCCATGAGGACATCCTTTCCAAGACCCCCGAAGTCAAAGAGGAAGCCAACGGCTGCAGATGCGGGGACGTGCTAAGAGGTCTGATCAAATCCGAGCAGTGCCCGATGTTCGGGAAGGTCTGCAAGCCATCCAATCCGATGGGGCCGTGCATGGTTTCCATGGAAGGCAATTGCAGCATATCATACAGGCTAGGTTCCAAGAGGTTTTGACATGGCATTGCTAACAGAGACGAAGGTGTCCGTCCGCATACTCATCGTGACGAACGATTCGACCGTATTCAGAAGCAAGGGTGTGGACAGCGCTTTCAACATGTTCGGAGGCCGCGCTACCGAAGTGAAGAATCTGGTCGCGCGTCTGGACCAGGCATCGGACGAGAAAGGCGAGAAGCTCTGCGACGTCTCATACGGCGTCATAACCACGAGATATGGGTTCGTCCCAGGCAACTACGTCATAGACAGCTATCCCCGCGTGATGGCCAACAGAGAGGAATACGAATTCGTGGACAGCGCCAAGCATTTCGTGGATCAGGTGTCCTATCTTTGCCGTCCGTTCGATAAGGTGATCTTCTGCATCCCCAAGGATATGTTCGCGATGTTCCTGGAAGCCGATCAGATCGAGGATGGGAAGCTCATAGCGATCACTTCTCCAGACTTCAAGGAGGAATGCGAGAAGCGCGGATGGACCTTCCTCGAGCGCAGCGGCACCCGCGTCGGCTCAGACAATGCCGATGAGGTGGAGAGGCTTATCAGGGAGCTCTGCGCCAAGAAATCCTGATTGAATCTGCTTTCAGAGCATGCTTTTTTCCAGGCTGAGAAGCTTTCTTTTGATAGCTTCTCCGCCTGAATAATTCCCTATCCCGCCCGAAGACGGCACCACCCTGTGGCAGGGTATTATTATCGGCAGAGGGTTCGCGGCGCAGGCCAATCCGACTTGGCGGTATGCGGCCGGGTTGCCTACGGCTTCGGCGATGTCTTTGTAGGTGCGGGTCTCGCCGTACGGTATCTTCTCCAGCGCTTCCAGGATGGATCTCCGGAATCCTGTGACCCCATAGTCCAAAGGCAGATTGAATTCGCGCCTTCTGCCGCTCAGGTATTCGTCCAGCTGCCCGAAGGCTTCTGAGATGACTTCGGATTCTTTTGCATCCATGCTGGGAAGATTGGCGTTGGGGAGATACACTCCCGTCAGGTTGCCGTCCCCGTCCTCGCTGATGCTCACCGTTCCGATCAGCGTCATTTTAGAGAAGATGCATCCGTAATCCATATGCCAGCATGATTATGTTGCGCGCGTATATTTGTTCCGTTTGCCGTTATGGGTTCTAAGGTGCCGAACGGCCGAAGCCGAACGCTGGCGGAAGCGTCCCTATGACGGTATCAATTCCATTTTTCTCGGATTCCCGGCGTCTGTACAATGCGATCCATATAAGCCAAAGTATTACGGCGGTCAGGGTTACTGTTTAATATTCCGTAATCAGTGGGCAAGCCATGGCCGATAAGAGTGTCTTCCGCAGCAAGGATCCAGTAACTATGGATGTCTGGGGCGTATGCGCCAGCAGGGATATTTTCGGTTTCCATCGCGATTTCCACGAGGATGCCGCCCGTTTCATCCTTGGGAAGAACTTCATGGCTTGCTCGTTCATGTCCCAATTCAGCGGCCGCAACGGCCCGGAGCTGACTTCCGATGATCTGGATCTCTTGAAGACGGAGTTCCGGACCATGACCGCAGGGGTAGCTATCAGATCCGCTCTGGCCGATTACAACAAAACCATTCCTGACCAGCTCAGAGAATCGGGCTCCGAATGGCTGATAATCGACGGCCGGACAGATTCCTACGGGCTGACGGAGATAGAATACGAGGACGGTACCTGCGATTACATCTCATCCAAAGCCTCTTTCAGATACGGCATCGACGAGATCCTCATCGAGAAAGGGTTCCCCCATAAGATGCGCGAAATCAAGCCGGAGGAAATCGGGGAGAGATACTCGCGGATGATGGACAGTCTGGTGGCATTCGTGAAGGAGCGCTACGGGGACAAGGTCATACTCAACTGCTCTTTCGAATCCGATATGTTCATCGACCGCGAGGGATGCCTCAAAGATTTCAGCCAGGCGGCGTCGGCGGAGAGGAACGCTTTCATCGCCAGGTTCAACAGGGATTTTTACAGGGCCACAGGCTGCTATTGCATCAAGACTCCTCTGTTCCAGATGGCTGACGCCTACCACAAATGGGGGCTTTATCCGGTTCATTATCTGGAGGAGCATTACCGCTACATGGAAAAGTGCTTGGATGCCATAGTTTCCGGCGAGGATGTAAACCGCCGCCTGGACGATCTGTACATGGAGTACAGCGCGCTGTTCGCATCTATAAGGTCGGGCGAAGTCCTGAGCGTGAAGAATTCCATGGAGCGCTATTCGGCCATGATGTCGGAGGGCCGGAAGGAGGAAGGGCTGGAACTCCTGCGGAGCATGGTGGACCAGGGAATTCCCCAGGCCATGGTGGAGATGGGGAAGCTTCACGCGGACGGCACCCTCGGAGAGAAGGATATGGCCGTGGCCGAAGGATGGATGAGGAAAGCCATCGATGAGGGCTACTCCCCCGCGCTTTACGATATTTTCGACCTTATCTGGGATTACGGGAGCCCCGATGAGTACGGCAGGATGGTAGAAATGATCCAAGAGCCTCTGAAGGATGGCAACAGGATCGCCATGCTGCGCATGGGAAGGGCATACAGATACGGGAAGGGAGTCCCCAAGGATACGGACAAGGCCGCGGAGCTGTTCGCGGAGGCCGCCAGGGACAAGAGGACTCCGGAGATTAGGGAGGAGTATTTCGATTTCCTTTACAGCACGGGAGACCGCAGGTTCCACAGGGCGATGGCCGATTCCGTCCGCGTATTGGCCATCAAAGGAGCGCCAGGGTGCCAGGCACGCTACGGGCTCTGCTAGATCAAAGGGATAGGCATCGCAGATCCAGAGGCAGGCTTGGATTGCCTGGAGTCGGCGCTTTCGGCGGGGTCAAGGGATGCCGCCTGCTATCTGTATGAGCTGTATCCGAAAGGCGGCCGCCCCAATCTGATGGCCAAGGCTATGGAATCACTGAGGGAAGGGGCGGAGGATGGCGATACGTTATGCATGCGCTACATGGCTGATGCCCTCAGCAAAGGGAATTATCTCGCCAAAGATCTGGATTCTGCGGAAGCTATGGCCAGAAAGGCTTTGGAATCCGGGGACGGCGAGGCTTACGGCCTGCTGATGTTTCTTCTCTGGAAGAAGGGCACTGACGAGTCGTGCGGCGAAGTCGTGCGGATATCCGAGATGGAAGCGTCGGAGGGGAACCCTCTCGCTTATTATTGGCTAGGGAGGGCGCTTTACAACGGCAAAGGCACCGAAAAGGACCACAATCGGGCCGAAATATATCTGAGAAAGGCGCTGAAAGCCAAGGTCAGAGGCTCCAGGCTGCTTCTGGTAAAGCTTCTTTGGGCCAGAGGAACCCAGGAATCCTGCGCCGAGATGTGCCGTCTGGCGCAGCCTCTGGTGGATATCGGGGATCCGGCCGCAATGGGATACCTCGGAAGGGCGTATCTTTACGGGAAAGGGACGGAAAAAGACCTCTCCAAGGCCTGCGAACTGCTGGAGACAGCGGCGAAGAGCGACAAAGCTTGGGAAAGGGAGCTTCGGATCGCTATGAAAGGGCTTAAAGGGTAAGGCTTCAGAATCTGCCGGCGGACTGTTGGAGTTTCATCGGCGTGGCAGATTTCGCAATCAGTCGGATGTATTCGACTGTTTTCGAAGATGGATGAATGCTTGATGCTCGGGCATTCGGATCGCAAAGAGCCATTGCAACGCACCGTTTTAGAAACTTGTACAGATGTCAAATGTGAACTTTTGATCTGACTGCTGACGCAGAGATAATGGCAGATTGCCATCAATGGTCAGCAGCGGCAGAGCTCCCCCCCTATATCGATGTCGAAGACTATGGGACGACTGTATCCGAGGCCGATGTCATCCATGTCTATCTGCTACGAGGGAGAACGGCGTGATCAGGGTCGTGGCCTAGACTTGTGGTGACCGGAATTTCCTACTGCAGCATCGAATGCCATCAGCAAGGCGCTGAGAACTGGGCCGATGCCAAGACGGAGAATGGCATGATGGAGATTGCCATCGAGGGCGTCGGAGATGGGATGTATGAAGTGTGCGCGCAATCCTCGACGTAACCGACGCGATGGATAGGAACCCTCAGATGCTAACTGAATACTTTGGCCAGTTCAGCGAGGTAAAAACCGTATGAGCATCTGCAAGGGGTCACTCATCCCTCCTTTCAACGGCTTTCCATCAGTTTTGCGGGATGGTAGTAAAGGATAAGGCCAGATGCCCCTCGGACCAAAGATGTGCTGGACACTTTCCTATTCAGGGGCCGAAGAGTTGGCTATTGGACGGTACATTCCTGTGACGCAGCCTATGCAATCCGCATATTTGGCTGCATCCCATCGTGCGGCAGAGATTTTGGATGTTTGTCATATATTCAATTGAAATACAGTTTTGATTGTCATCCAGCCCCATTTTATTTTTTTGATTGGACATGTTTTTATTTGATGAAACGTATAGGTCGATTTGGATTCGTATGCATGCAAATACAATCTACAACGAAAAAAAGGCGATCGTAGCCTTCGCTGCGGCTTTCCTAATGATTGTCGCGGCCGCGGCTGTCATGTCGTCATCGAGTTCCGATGTTGACGCGGCCAATTCTTACACGGTCACGGTCCTCTCAAATTCGAGTCCATCGTATTGTGATGTGCCCGAGAACGCACTCGTCATAGAAGAAAACGGTAAGCTTAAGGTTGGTGGCTTCAAGATAAGCAACCCTCAGCATGATCCAGACCCTGCTGGCCAATACCAATACGAGTTCTCCGGATGGTTCTACATGGATGCCGGAGGAGAATATGTCAAATTGCCTGAAGAGGGAATCTTTGTCACAGAAGACCTCACCATCAAGGGTGACGTCATTCAGACAACCATGAAGTACACTGTTTCAGTAGCACCTAACGACGCTGGATACGGAACTGTCATATGGTATGAGTCCGACAACGACGTTCCTATTGAAGATTCCGCAATCGAAGTCAGCTGGGGGAGCTCAATCTACACCGATAAGAATGACCTTTGCGTGGACGACTATGAGTCGGGGGAATCCTACCGCGCTGTCACCACTCCAGCAGAGATGACCGATGACTTCTTCTTCTTGTTCGATAACTGGAACCTTGGAGAAGAGACTCAGGTCCTCACGAATATGGACCTCACAGCCACGTTCACGCAGAACAGCAGAACCATAGAATACAATGGAGTTGTATATAAGATCCAGGACCTGAGCGGAATTGTGACTGCAATTGGATACAACCCCGCGGTCGAATCTATAGTCATCCCTGACACCTTCTATTATGATGATTATGACATGACCTGCACGCCTACCGCCGTCGATGCTGAAGCTTTCCTTGGTTGCACGATCGTCGATTTTGTCGAAATCGGAGCTAATGTGGCCGTAATAGGTCCTCGCGCGTTCGCGGCTGACTCTTTTAAGAGTATTTCCGTTGCCGATAAAAATGAGGTTTTCGCTTCTGATGACGGGGTCCTTTACAACAAGGATTTCACAACCTTGATACAGTTCCCCTGCTCCAAGAGGATGCTTTATATACCCGACACCGTGACTACGATTGCCGAAGGAGCGTTCCAGAACGCTGGTGCCTCGCTCAAAGAGCAGTATCAAGAACCCGCAGAAAAAACCTACTTCCGCTACGTGAAGTTCCCCGCTTCTGTCACCACAATTGGAGCCGACGCTTTCAGCGGAAGCACGCTCGAATGCCTCAAGTTCTCGGGATCTGAGAATGTTAGTATTGGACAATACGCCTTCGCATGCGACAGCCTCAATTACATCGTGTTCAACGCCCAATTCGTGGAAGTCGCATCGAACGCCTTCTACGGATGCGTTTTCTATGATGAGACCGGTCAGAGTATGCCAGTTGAAGCCGCAATTAACGGTTACAAGTTCACATCCGAAGCTGGCAGCGCTGAACTCAATATTTACGTCCCGCCACTCAAGGGAACCTTTGCCAACAGCGGCGTGAAGTACAGGATAACCTCGAATGATGTGGAATCCAAGACTGTGGCCGCTGCCTGCTTTGCCAAGGATGAGGTGGCCGATCTGGTCATCCCCGAATCCATCACCTATCTCGGATTCGAGTGGGCCGTTACCTCCATAGCCTCCCAGGCCTTCGCCGGTACCGGCATCACATCCGTGACCACATCTGCCAACATCGGCAGCAATGCCTTCAAGGGATGCAAGAGCCTTACGACCGTCACTCTCAACGGGGGAACGACTATCGGATCGTACGCCTTCTTCGGCTGCAAGGCCCTCGAGACCGTAGATCTCGGAGATGTCACCTCCATAGGCACCAGCGCGTTCAGCGGATGCAGTTCCCTGTCTACAATCGACCTGAGCGGCGTCGTCTCTATCGGCAAGCACGCATTCTACTGCTGCAGTGAGCTCACCTCCGCCGATCTGAGCAGCGCCGAGACCATAGGATACGGAGCATTCTCCGGAACGAACCTGGCTCAGGTCACTTTCGGATTGAACCTTTCGGACGTCGACTCCAAGGCGTTCTTCGGTTACACCTTCAAGGACGAGAACGGTAAGGTTGCGGTCAACGCTGACAACCTCAAGGGACGTATCTTCGCCGGTGAGGACAAGAAACTGATAGAGCAATGAACCTAAACGGCCGGGAAACCCCCGGTCAAAACCCTTTTTATCAACAAAAAACGTCATCTTTGACTTTTGCGCCATCATTTCGAATCGCATGCGATTTATCGGATGCCGTATATTCCTCGCTATGATCATCTGTGCCAGCCGCCGCACGGACATCCCTGCGTTCCATTCGGAGTGGATTATGAACCGCCTGCGCGCCGGCAGTGTTCTCGTTCGCAATCCTGTGTCGAGGAATGTCGTGTACCGCATCGGACTCACCAAGGATGATGTCGATTGCATAGTGTTCATGACCAAGAATCCCGCCCCCATGATACCATATATGAAGGAGATTGGCTCCCTGGGGCTCACATCCCTGTTTCAGGTGACTCTGACACCTTACGGCAAGGATTTGGAGCCCGGTGTCCCGTTCAAAGCCGATATCAACGACGCCTGTGTCAGCTTGTCGGAACGCTTAGGGAGGGACAGGATGGCATGGAGGTACGACCCTGTGATTTTCGGCCCCGGGAAGGACATCGCATATCACAGGAGAAAATTCGGGATGCTCTGCAGGGAAGCGTCCCAATGGACCGACCGCTGCATCTTCAGTTTCGTGGATATCTACGGGAAGCTTCTGTCTCTGACCGAGTCCGGCGTTCTGCGCTCGGTCTCGAGACAAGAAGAGGATGCGTTCATAAGGATGGCCGTCCGCACCGCCGAGGAATACGGCATATCTCTGACGTCGTGCTGTTTGCGCAGGGACCTTTCGGAATACGGCATATATCCCCGCGGATGTCTTGACAGGGAGACGTTAGTCTCTTTGGGGATACCGTACGATACCGCCCAATCCACTGTCAGGGAGCGGTGCAGATGCGTAAAAAGCATCGACATCGGGGAATACGGGACCTGCGCCCACGGCTGCGTCTATTGTTATGCGGGAAGGTCTGGCCGGGATCCCGGAGGCACAAGGCTGTGCTGCTCCGATACCGAGATGCTTTGGGGCGCCCTCACGCCCAGGGATACGGTCATAGAGCTGAAGGGGCGTAAATCCTATCGTCTTGAGGATTACGTCCGCCACAGTTAATTACCATCGTATCATGGTGGCGATATGGATTTCGTCCCGGTCTTCCTGATAGCGGTCGGCCTTGCGATGGACGCTTTCGCGGTGTCTCTTTGCAAAGGTTTCGCCCTTAGGAAGGTCGTCTTCCGCGATATGATGGTGGCCGGGCTATGGTTCGGATCTTTCCAAGCCGCGATGCCCGTCATAGGGTTCTATCTCGGATCATCTTTTTACGATCTGATATCGGCTTTCGACCATTGGGTGGCGTTCCTTATGCTGCTGATAATCGGGGCGAACATGATACGCGAAGCTCTTTTCAGCGATGAGAAGGAAGGCAGCGACCCGGACACAAGCCCCAAAGCCATGCTGCCTTTGGCCATTGCCACAAGCATAGATGCGCTCGCTGTAGGCATTTCCCTGTCCATGGAGGAGACCAGCGTATTCGGCCCGGCGGTTGTCATAGGTATTGTCACCCTGGCCATATCTGCCGCCGGAGTGAAGCTGGGGAGCCTGTTCGGCGACAGATATGGCAGCGGGGCTGAAGCCATCGGAGGGACGATTCTCATCCTGATAGGTCTTAAAATCCTCCTGGACGGCCTTGGGATCATTTGATTTGGAGGTACCTCTGCGCGTAATCTTCGATGGCATCCTCTATGTTGGGCCTTTCGTCGAAGAAATGCGCCTTTCTCACGTATTTCTCCAGCTTATCCATGGCTTTGGCATCGCCGTTGAAGGAGAGGATGTTCGTCAGGTATTCCTCGAGAGACGTTTTCGTCTCGGAGTCGCTGCGCCCGTGAGCGAACGCGCCATCTTTGCCGTTCAAATGCCTCATTATGCTGGAGGAAAGCATCTCCAGGGCGCGGACGTCATAGTTGTCGTCTTCGGCGTAGGTGTCCGGCTTGTATCCGCTGAGCTCTTTGTACTCCTCTATCACAGCGTTCATCAGACTCTGCTCTTTGGAGTAGGCGACTGCCCTGTGGACCAGAGGCGGCATGATCTCATACATCGATTTGCGCTCGCTCTCATCCATCTCTTTGAAGCTGAGCGCGAAGCAGGAGAATGCAGTCGCATAAAGAAGGCCTTTGCAATCGCACTTCTGGTTGGAATCTATCAGGTCGCTGATGCGATCCAGGTAGTTGATGTAATCGAAATCGATGAATTCGCGCTCGTCATAGATTATCAGATCCGAGACGCTCTTTCCGATTATGCAGATGTAAGCGTCGGTGTCCGGATCCGCGTGCGCGATCTCATCCTTTTTGATCTCAGGGAATCCAGCCTTCAAATCCGCGAGGGCCCTTCCGTCTTCGCCCTCATACATGTAGGCCATGGCGCGCATCACATGGGAGAACGTGCTCCCTTTATCTTCGACATAATCCGACGCGATTTCCACGGCCGCTTTGGCCTTCCCATCTTCGATGGCATCCAGCGTTTTCAAGTACTTTCCGCCCTCGTCGGTCTTAGGATCTACCAGCGAGCGCAAATCGGATCTGTCGCCGTAAAGGTTCCTTCCGCATTCCTGGCATGCGCATCTTCCGGATTCGTTCCTGTTGGTTTTGCCGCCGCAGTACGGGCAACATTCCATCATGAAATCCATGTATATGTGATTGTATGCCGTGATATTATAATTGTTGTGACGATTATTATATATTAGAATTTTTGAGCCCATCCGTTTCACCCCATCATTTCCGAGAATTCCGTCAGTTCTTTGCGGTCAGCGGGGACAGCGACGCGGAATCTGCTGCGATCCAGCGCCTCTATGTAATATGGGCGAAGATCGAAGATCCTCCTTAAGCGCGGTTTCCCGTCCTCTTTGCGGGCGTACAGCCATCTGAAGCCGTCCGTGGAGATGCCCGCGGATATCCCATATTCCTTCATGGATTCGGACATCATCGCGGAAGCCCCATCCAGAGGCATGTTCATGGCCACGTAAGAGAGGGCGACCCTGGATTCCCCGTTTATCGTCGCGCATCCGATGTACGTTTTCCCGGAAGCTTCCATGAAAGGTTTCACCAGTATCCTGTACGTGGTGAAGGATATGTCCTCCCTCTTGTGCCTTCCATAGATCCGGAGCCCGGATATGGCTTCGCCTGATCTGTGCGGTCCGAAGAAGCTGTCCATCTCCTTCAAGGCGCATGTGATGAGGTATTCCGCCGTATCGGGCTCCATGGACATAACCACGGATGGCGCGTTTATGAACGTTCATGAGAGAGGGGGATGCCCGAAAGTGCCTGCGGAAATTGGATATATCCGCGTGGATGTTCCATCGGCATGGATGACTCTGATCTCGCAGATCCGTCGAACAGGTTCCGGGAAAGGAAGGTCGCATTGGTTCTGATTGATCTCCAGAACAAATTCGCCAAGTCTTCGGAAGAGATGGAAAGGGCGCTTGCGAAAAGGATGGGACTAATCAACGAGGTCTCGGCCGAATTCAGAAAATCCGGGAATCCCGTCATAGCCGTGTTCTATGACGGCGAGGCGTATTGCAGCGCAGGGATAGAGAATCCAGACGATCCGGTGGAGGGTTTGGTCCTCAGCGAATCGGATATCGTAGTCCATAAGACGCACGCGAATTCCTTCAGGGATTCCGGTTTGGAGGAGGCGGTGAAGGGAGCTGGATGCTCCGGAGTGGTCCTCGCCGGTCTGATCTCCCATTGCTGCGTTCTATCGACATATTTCGCCGCTTACGACCACGATCTGGTGCCGTACATCCTGAGGGGAGGGACGGCGGCCGCGGAGGAGGATAAGATCTCCGGCGTGGAGAGCCTAGTCAAGACCGTGGATTTGGATGACATAAGATCGAACGTCAATTTCCGCGCTTCACAGGGGCGATCCAGACAATTCGTTTGTCGAGGAAATCGAGGTCGCCTTCTCTGACCATGCGGCGGTAGAAAGCCGCCATCGCTTCGGAATGGGTCATTCCCAGTTTTCCCAGGATATCCTCGGCATCATGGAGCAATATGGGGTCCATGCGCACATCTACGGCGGAATCGCGAAGCAGGTTCGCGTTCCTTAGACCCAGGCTCTCGTAAATGTCTGATATGAAGCGGTTGTAGCGGACTCCTTTGGAGCGTGCCGCATCCCGAATGAGATCGGTGGTGCCGGAGCCGTACTGTGATGCCTTCTTCGTGCGATGCGCAAGCAGGGGGAATCCAAGATCGGATGCCACCTCTTTCAGCACGGCTTTCCTATCTTCCAAAGATTTCGGTCTGAGCTCGTCGGGATCCACTTTACCGACGCATTCCACCACTTTCTCGTCGAGATATGGGTAGAACAGTTTCTTTCTGAAACCCTTCGCGATCGACATCTCGCAGGGGACGGAGACTTTCATCATCCTTTCGATGCCCCAGTCCATCACCGCCCTGTATTCGGAATCGTCTTCGTTGACCGAGTTGGCGCATCCACCGAAATACTCGTCACTGCCTTGGCCCGTGAGAATCACTGGCTCATGTGCTTTCCTGCAGACCGTGAAGAGCTGGAGTTCGTAACTTATCGTGAACGGATCGCTGACCTTGGTGGCCATGATCAGTTCCCGAATGTCGTCTTCTATGCTTTCCTCACTGATTCTGCAGTGAACCCATGGCAGTTCCAGTTTTTCGGCCAATTCACGACCGGCGGCAACATCGAACGAATCGTCCGTTCCGCAGGTGTAGCAGGTGACCGATCTGGCGTATTTATTTGCGAGTGCGGCAACGAGACCTGAATCCATTCCGCCGGAGAAAGCGATTCCCACTTCCTTGCCCTCACAGGCTTTCCGGACTGCGGATTCGATCGCGTTACCGAGAGCTTCGTATTTCGCCAACTGTATCTTCCCACGTTTCAAGGCTTAGACAAGTACCGTCATTGGTGCTAGGGCAATTCGATGAAAAGCCCATCTACTCTGAGCTGATACTCTCTTCGCGGATGGCAAATCGTTTAGGGAAGTATTTTTAGGTTTCACAGGTCGAGGGCGTCGTCGACGGCGGTTGTGGCACTCTTCATTTTCCTCGGATCAGCTTTGAGGTAATGGTTGACGGTCGTGTCGATGTGGGAGTGCCGCATCATCCTCCGCAGTGTATCGGGCTCCGTTCCCGCATCGGCGAGATTGGTGCAGTAGAATCTCCGCAGTGTGTGGCTGGTCGCATCGATCTCCGTCCTGTTGTCACCGTCGATGTAGTACACCTTCAGTTCCTTGCCGTCAGGAACTGCGGCGGTGAAGGGTACGGCGACCTTGGCCTTACCGTTCTCGAAGGTGCTTCCTGAAAGGGTGACCTCGATAACGGCCTGGGCATTCTCGATACCGGTACCGGAAGTCTTCAGTTCGGCCTTGAGGGTTACGGCATTTCCTGCGATCGCACTGACCGCATCGGAGTCGAAGGATATGGCTACGCCACCCGCCTTGATGTCGACGGAACCACAGACCCCAAACTAATCGAGATGGCGAACGTCGTCGACATCGACAAGATCTACGTCAAGAAACGTGGAGACTGAATCGCAACCGTTTTATCGGCCAGAACGTATGATATGCTGTCCGGATAAGGCCCGCAGGACAGGTCGCCATCGGCGGCCATTGATGCCTACGGGCGAAGGACGTTTTAAATATGCGTTTGATGATTGATTATCATCCTGATAAGACCCGTAGGATAGGTCGCCATCGGCGGCCCTTAGCGCCTGCGGGCAATGGATATTTTATCGCGGATTATCTCGATTGACGTGTCCCCGTATTCGAAACGTGCTCTGGATGCCCCGGCGATGAAATCCGCCAATTGGATGCACTTGTTCTGATCGGATTTGGCTTTATCTGCATTCTTCAAATTAATGCCATGTTTTTTGGCTTCTTCCGCGCATATCTCCCTCAATCTGTCTACCGATATGAACCTGCACCCATCCAAAAGGATGTTTGTATCACAGCATTGAAGAACATCCATCGCATCGGAGACAACCTCTCTGAGGACTTTCTCATATAGCTTGTTCCCGTATACCGGGTGATGGTTCGAGGGATTGTTCTTGTCGACTACGGTGTAGACCGCATTGAATCTTAGATCCGACATGGCCGAAAGGACTTCCTCCCTTACCTGGGGAAGGGAATTGTGCCATTTGCGTTCGGAATCCTTTGGAAGGAGATCCGCAGCCTTTTTCAGATTACGGGGCCTGAGCATAACGATGGCCGCTATTGCGAAATACCTGGTCCCGTGGGAACCCAGATCCCCCGATTCGTCGATAGCGATAAGCCCCGTCATGGTAAAACATCAGCGGTAACGGATAACGGGATTATAGTAATAACGCCGAGGTCTGATTACAGACGGGATTCGCAACTGATAAAGCCCACATTCATCGGAAAATCAGCGTTACGCGCCAAATGGCAATCAACGTGGTTTATTGTCCACATGCTTCGCCATCATTTTCTGATAGGTGTCGTTGATTATTTCAGGTCCGGATAGATTGTTCTTGAGCCCCTCCATCACGATCTGATATATGTCCTGGCGAAGTTTATTCTGCTCCTCCATGAACTTCTCAGTCTCATTGAGTATGTCGTCCGTGTCCTTGAGGTGGATTAGCAGGCACATCACTGCGGCTCTGGGAAAATCCGCCAACTTTTCATAACCGTATTCTCTTTTCAATAGCAGGGAAATCTGATTCCATAACCCTCCCGGCGTCCTGACATTAACCTGCGTCGTTTCGCCATCGTATCTGTCGAAAGAATCCAAGTATAATTTGGTTATAGAAGAGAATGTCTGCTCGATAACAACATTAGTCAAGGGCATATTGTAGCGCTCAAGCATCTCGCGTTTTTTCTGTGCATAAGTATAGACAAGCTGACGCATTCCGGATAATACGAAATCCGTGCGGGATGAATAGAATTTATCTTCCCCGACATACCCGTCGATCTCGTCGAGCATCCTTTTCGGTATCCTGACAGATTTGTTCAACATGTTATCAAACAATAACAGAATTGCAAATATTAAATAATTTGGTAGCATTTTGCCATCTTTAATCATAATTATAAGTTAAAAATCAATATATCTTACCATGACAAGAATTACAAGGGGTAAAACTACCCGTAAGGCAACAAATTCGAGAACAACAAGACGTACAAAATCAGCATCTTCACGCAGAAATACCGCATCATCAGCATCCAAAGCAAGATCTCTGCAGGCAAGAAAACAGAGAAGGCATTCTGACGGTACGTTCGCCAAAGGCTTCAAACAGCATGCTTCGTCCAGGAAGACCGTCACTCCAACGTCTTCAGGAAGATCTTCTTCAAAGACCAGAACCGCTTCCAGAGCAACCTCGTCGCACAGATCTAGTAGAAGTACCGGAAGAGGACGCGGAACTGGCAGAAAAACCATTAGTGGATACACTCCGCAGATGAAATCCGCTGAAAGTGCATTCAAGTTCGATTGTACCGAAGCCACGAAAAAGAAAGTGCTCAAGACAGTAACGGAGAACTTTTCAAAAGACGAAATTGATAAAATAGACCGTTTCGGAAAACCCTTCGTTGTTAACGGCAACCTTGACGGAAAGAACGGTGGATATGCCAGACCGACCACCAAGGACAATGGCGAGTCTCCGACGATAATCCTAAAGACCAACCCCAGCGAGATGACCGTGACCCACGAGATGGTACATCACATGAGGACCGTAGACGGTGACCGCGACAAATATGCGAAGACCGCATATCCTACCGATGGAAAAGGTAACGTCAAATGCGGAAGGATGAAAGGAAAATCGATCAAACAGGTAAGAAATGCCGAAGAAACCGCTACCGCAGCAGAGACGGAATTGCGTTTGAAACACAAATCTGAGGAAGTATCAGGGTATTGGAAAAACGACAGATACGATGTGTCTGGCAGAAATACCCGTGACAGCGACAGAACTACAATGAGATCCGGGGGCGCAATCCGGGAAGGAACCAACATCACAGGCAAGTCCGCAGTAAACAAGGTAAACGAAAACTATCCGAAAACGATAATATCCTCCAGAAAAGAAGGCGGTGAATCAGCATTAAGTACGTTCAGGAAGATATTCTGCTGGCGCAGTAAGAACAAGTGGTAAGATGCCTCTCCAATGCAGATTCAACAAGCCTACAGATATAACCGATCGGGACGAATACTGCCAGTATGTCTATGCTATGCAATTATGGAAGCTACAGGACGGACTAGGTCTCCCGTTCGAGATGATTTCCCTTTATCTGAGTAGTGCATGGGGCAGAAGTCTTTGGAAGTTCCTGAAATACAGGATGAATGTCGATGAACCCGCACTGTGGGAAAGAACAGAGCAGAACCTATGGGATGAGTATAACTCGAAGAATCTAGACCCTGTGATCAGCAAGTGGATTCTTGACAATTGCAGAAGATTCCAGGGAGCGGGGGAAATACAGGAGTTCTTGGTCAAACGTAAGAGGGAAAACCAACCGAATAATAGGTCCAATATAGACAGGGAAAAAACCCGTCCCTGGAGAACGGGGGAACCGCTTACCGAAAGCGAATTCCGTGAGGTAAGGTATGCCACCCGTATCTGGCTGCTGCAGGAAAGGGTGCCTCTTTCATTCGTCGAAGCCAGAATCTATTTGCGTAATGAAAAATCGGAATCGCCGGAAGACATCGCTGAGAGGTTCGGCCTCACTGTGGAAAAGATTATTGAATCGGAGCCGAAAATACGCAGAAAAGTAACTGATGCAGAGAAAGAACGCGAGATATTTTTCGGTCACGGCCCTATATTCCCCGAAGATCCTCTTCATTGATGTCGAATATCAGGCGCATTTACAGTCCTGAGAACTCCTCGACCATCCTTACCTGTTCCGCAACAGGCAGCATCCCGTCCACCCACAGTACGGGAATATCGATGCACCATCTGCGAAACGTCCTCGATCTTAGGAAACGGGAAACCTTTCGATACTGATGTATCTGATTGAGGATTATGCCGAATTGCTGAAATCAAAAACGATTAAGTCTGCCTTAGTTCGGTTCCGCGAACCGCAGGCGGATGCCGGTACGCACCAATTCGGGACACGGACGTTCCAGGGTGTAGCAGATGACAGATCTGGCGCAGTTCTTTGCAAGTGCAACAATCAATCCCGAATCCATTCCGCCGGAGAAAGCGATTCCCACTTCCTTGCCTTCGCAGGCTTTCCGGACTGCGGATTCGATCGCGTTACCGAGAGCTTCGTATTTCGCCAACTGTATCTTCCCACGTTTCAAGGTTAGACGGGTATCTGTCCAATAATCAGGGAGGATCATTCCAAAGAAAAATCCCAGCTGAGTGATTCTTGATACTCGAATCCTCAGATGGGTAAATCGTTTGGTAAAGTATTTCTAAGTTTCACAGGTCGAGCGCGTCGTCGACCGCCGTGGTGGCTCCCTTTATCTTCCTCGGGTCCGCGTAGAGGTAGTGATTCAGAGTTGTGTCAAGGTGCGAGTGACACATCATCCTGCGGACGATGTCCTGCTCCGCCCCCGCGTCGAACAGGTTGGTGCAGTAGAACCTTCTCAGCGTGTGGCAGGTGGCTTTGATGCTGGTCTTGTCCACGAGGTTCCTCATGCACTGCTCCACGAATCTCACCGACGCATCGGGGCTGTGGGCACGGTAGGGGATGGCTATCAGCGATCCCTTTCCCCTGTCCCCGAATTCGGCGATAATCTTGTCCCTCACGGGAAGGTACTCCTCGATCGCGTTCCTGACCGAACGAGGGACCTCTTTCTCCACGAGCTTTCCTCTGCCATCTGACCTTGAAGTCGGTGAGTTCGACGAACTCGACGGCGACGTCGTCGTATCCGTATCTCCTGCCCACATCCGCGAAAATTCTGGAAGTTTCTCGTCCGACACGGTGCGGTTCTTCTCATTGAGGGTGGAGATAAAAACGTCACCTTCGGCGGTTTTTCTATTCCTCATGGTTTTTCACTTCCTTGAGGATTCCCGTCGTTTCTGCGATTGACTATGCGCTTACTAAGAATTTAATGGTAGGGGAGAGGTCGATCTTTTCATCGAAACAACGATGCCATTGTCGTGAATCCTATATGTATTCCGAAATTGTCGCGGAGTACGGATCTCAATCCCACGTTTATCATTCCGTGGGAAAGGAGATTGGAATCCTCAAGGGAGACCGTGTGGGTCGCCAGTGATATCAGGAACATATTGACCATTCCGGATATCACGATCTCCAGTACGCCTGCGGTCCGGTCGTCGTGCTGCTGAAATGTGATCTTCAGATGCTCGAACATCATATCCTCCAGATACGATCTGTATCTGAACGAGAATTCCCTGTCGCCGTATTCGATTACGAGAGGAATTAGATAGCGTTCATTCTCTGCGAAGAGTTCCTGGAATGCGGGAATGAACTTCTGGAAATCCACATCCTTCCCTCCCGTATTATCGAACAGTTCTTTCAGGAGACGGATCTGTCTTTCCTTGATGGATTCGAGGATTGCATCCACGCTCCTGAAATGATAATAGAAGGTGGATCTATGCACACCTGCGGATGCACACACCTCGTCGATGGTTATCCTCCCCGCATCGCCTTTCTCGTACAGCTCCCAATATGCCTCTTGGATCGCGCGTTCGGTCTTTCCGCTGGCTTTCTCGTATCTTCCCATCGTCTCCCTTCCAAATTAGAACATTATAGACGGTTTTGTTTTAATTCTATATAAATGATATCTTACTAATTTATATAATTGTTTTTGAATACAATACTGAGGTTTCAAGAATGGCTCTCAAGAATATGTTCGGAAGAAACGACGTCTCCTCCGCCTGCGGCAGCGCATGCGGATCCGGTGACAAGAAAGCATCGGCCTGCGGCAGCGCATGCGGATCCGGTGACAAGAAAAACTGATTTCATTGCCTCCAAACGGAGGCGTTTATTTTACCATGACCTATTTCGCATTCCAGTGGCACATAACGGAAGCGTGCGATCAGAGATGCAAGCATTGCTACATCTACGCCCTCGGCAGCCATGCAAAGTTCAGAGAGATGTCTTTCAGTGATATGGAGACTGTACTTCAGAACATCAGGGCCTTCTGCAGGAAGGCAGGACGCGAACCGTACCTGTACATAACGGGCGGGGACCCCATCCTCCATCCGCGTTTCTGGGATCTTCTGGAACTGTTGAAAAAGGACAATATGCGTATCGCCATCCTCGGCAATCCATTCCATCTGACCCCCGAAGTGTGCAGACGCATGAGGGAACTCGGGGTCGTGAAATACCAGCTTTCCCTCGACGGTCTTAAGGATACTCACGACAGGATAAGACAACCCGGTTCCTACGATGCGACGATGTCCGCCATACCGATGCTCCGCGATGCCGGGATTGACGTGGCCATAATGTCCACCGTATCCAAGTGGAACGTTTCCGAGATTCCTTCGCTTGTGGACGAGGCGGTGAGGAACAAGGCCGACATATTCGCTTTCGCCCGCTACTGTCCCTCCCTCGCCGACAGGGATACCACGTGTTCCCCGACGGAATACAGGGATATGATGGACAGGTGCTGGAAGAAATATCAGCAATACAAGGATTCGGGGACGACCTTCAATCTCAAGGACCATCTGTGGACGCTCTACCGTCACGAGATAGGGGATTTCGATCCGAAGGATTACCCTGACGACGAATACGTCTATGACGGGTGCAACTGCGGGAATTCCCATCTGACCATCCTTTCCGACGGTTCCGTCTATGCATGCAGGAGGATGGAGAGCAAGGTCGGGAATGCACTTGAAGACGACCTGTACGATCTGTTCACCGGACCGAAGATGGATATGTACAGGGTTTACGAGAACTTCGAAAAATGTTCGAAATGCGAACTCCTTCGTTTCTGCCGCGGATGCCCGGCGGTGGCGAAAGGATACCACGGGGACATGTATGCTCCCGACCCCCAGTGCTGGAAGGTGATTAGCATTGATGATGAAAGCAGTTAAGATAGATGGGATCACCAAGGCGGAAGATGTGGTGCTGACCGACGTACCGGTTCCAGAGGTCGGTTCCGGATGGGTGTTGGTCAGAATATGCGCCTTCGGGATGAATCATTCCGAGAAGATTCTCCGTCTTGAGGAAATCGATGAGGACTATATCGCCAAGCCCGTGATTCCAGGCATCGAATGTGTCGGCGAGATCGCCGATGCATCCGATACGTCCTTCTCCGTAGGGGATAGGGTGATAGCTATGATGGGTGGGATGGGGAGGAGTTTCGACGGCAGTTATGCCGAATACGCCGTTCTTCCCGCTCATCATGTCTTCAAGATAGATTCGGATCTCCCTTGGGACGAGCTCGCGGCCGTACCCGAAACCTATCTGACCGCATGGGGGTCGCTGTTCGAATGCCTCCGCCTGAAAAGGAATGAGACTCTGCTCATCCGCGGTGCAACGTGTGCACTGGGATATGCAGCAATCGATATCGCCAAAGCGATGGGCTGCAAGGTCATAGCCACCACCCACAGAGAAAGCAAGATCCCTCTTCTCGGAAGAGCCGATACCGCAATCCTCGACGATGGTGATCTGGAAGATAAGGTATTAGCAGACAAGGCACTGGATCTCGTTGGTCCGAAGAGTCTGCTGGATACCCTTCGCTGTGTGAGGAAGGGCGGCATAGTATGCGACACCGGCATACTCGGAGGGATCTATTCTCTGAACGGTTTCGACCCCATCAAGGACATACCGAACGGCGTTTACCTTACCGGCTACTTCAGCAATTACCCTACGCAGGGAACGGTGGATTCGATTTTCGCTTTCATCAAAGAACACGGACTCCGTCCGAAGTATGCCGAATGTTATCGTTTCTCAGAGATAAGAGATGCATGCATGGCATTGGATGACGGAAAAGCGAACGGGAAAATTGTCGTAATTCTCTGAATATGTTTCTCTGGGCGATATCTGTTATACTTTCTTCTGTCCAAACGGTGCAGAATGGTATTGTGCATTTTCGGATAGGTCAGATCATGCACAACAACCAAATCGGCTGCCTCGCGCGGCGCGTATATATCTATCTAGGGGCCCCCCCCGTTTCCGAGGGGGTTTCCGAGAGGCATCCGTGCATCGGGGGAAAGTTAATGGGGCGGGTCTCCCCGTCCCCGGGGTTTGACCGAAGTTGCACGAAAGGGTGGGTGCAACGTGTATCTTCAGGTGTCGCCGGGTTTGGGCCTGCTGTCGTTCACCCAATTGCCGATGGTGTTCCTTGAAACTCCAAACAATTCTGCGAAATCTTTCACCTGCATGCCGTGCTGCCAACGCAGTTTGATTGCCAGCTCCTTCCCGTACTCCCTGCGGATCTTCTCCGTATCCTGCAACGGTACATCGGAATCCAGCTCACCCGATTGAAGTGCAGCATAGAACTCCTTTATCCCGGAGATCATGTCGTAGCTCGACTTGCCCGAGATATGCCGGACATACTCACGGAACGGGAAATGTCCATTATCGCTAATTTTATAAAACGGGAAAATGCCGATTTGTAGCGTTTCGGAACAATGATTTCCTGAAATCATGTACTTTTGACGGACCGAGTTGCGGCGAGTTCTGCAGCGGTGCGTCTCTTCCTCGGCCTTGAATCCTTGGAGCCCAGAGGACGTCCGCGCCTGCGCGGACCCTCCTGCGGAACGGTCTCCTTCAGACCGTACATGTCCACCATATCCGGTTCGGTGACAGCCCCCGTCCTCACATAGAACTTCATATCCTTGCCTGCGGTCGTGCGGAATTCCCATTCGCCGTCGCCGTTCCTGACCTTCACGCAGTCGCGGAGATCAGAGAGCACGTCCTTGAACGATCTGTTCCTGCAGAAATCGAATTTTGCCAGGTGGTTCCTCAGCCTGGCCGACATGACGGTGGCCAGATAGTTGACGAATTCGCTCCCTATCGCCGTCTCGTCCGATTTCTCCCTGGTGTCATCGATCTCTAGCCCCGTCTTGTGCAGTTTGAAGAGAGGCTCTATGCCCCACCTGTCGTCATAGCAGTCGTAAGCGAAATCGGGCTCTATCTTATGATCGGACTGGAGTATCAGCACCCCGAACCATCTCCGTTCCGCTTCCAGCAGAACGGGGTCAAGCTTGCCCGCGTTTTGTTCCAGGTATTCGCTCTCCATCTCCGCGGCGATTCTCGGATTCTTGAAGGAGTACAGCCAGTACCCCAGCCCCTCGCCGTCCTTGCCCTTGGCTTCCGATCTCCTGCAGCTCACCGGGCCGTCGTCGCGCATCATGACCGTATCGAAGGAAAAGCATCCCGACCTCTCCGCCACCAGACGCCCCTTCATCAGCGGGACGAGATAATGAAGGCCCCTGTGCTCCTCGGAAATTCTCCTCATCACCTCGGGTCTGAAACCCCTGTCGGCTACGATGATCCCGTTGTGTATCTTCAGGCTCTTCACGAAATCCTTCACCGCGACGGCATCCGTGACGTTCCCGGGATATACCTTCGAACAGAGCGGCTCCCCTTCCAACGGGCTGTATGCGTACATCGCCAGGTGGTGGCATACTTTGGCGGCCGCCGTCCTGGACGCCTTGGATATCGACAGCCCTTCGCCGTTATCCTGCTTCAGACATCCGTTGATGACGACGAGCTCGTCCTCCGGCACCTTCCCCAGACGGGAGATCATGAAGGCCTCCGTAGTACGGAACTGTTCACCCAGAAGGGTGAACATCTCCGTGACGTGATCCTTGTTCATCGCCACGCCCGGATAGAATTCGGATACGAACGAATGCACGTACCGCGCCCTCAGTTTGCAGTCGGGGATGCCCGGATGGGTCGCCCTGATCAGCGCGGCGCAGTAGATCCATTCCGCATCCGGATAGCTGTAGAACTCGCACAGGTCCTTCAGGATGTCCCTGCACAGTTCGTTAAGGAGATTGGCGACGCCGTATTGCTTGGAATCTATAATCCCGACAGACTTCAGCGCCTTCTCCTGCATGATAGGATGGTACGAGTCGCTGATGTACCCTATCACCTGGTTCTTCCTGTACAGGAGGTTGCCCTTGCCGTCGTATCTGTCGATGCGCGTCCTCACCGCATACCTGCCGGACTGGTACGGTTCCACGACCGTACGGTCCGGCCTCTCCATCTCCCTGATGTCCTTGGGCACCCTCATGTCCTTCGATTATATAATATGGTACATGAATATAAATATATCATTTATAATGTACTATATCGGCATTGAAAACATGCCTCCGGACGAAGAAACCATGGATTATAGTGCCGGAATCCGGATCTGCTGCCCTAAAAATAGAGATTATAGGCCGCTCATGCGGAAAGGATCAGGTCCTCGGACAATGGCCAGATCAAAAAATGCCTCGCTCTGCGAAGGTACATGATTTTAGGAAATCATTGCAGATCGATATACACGATTGTTTTCTCGACTTTTGTATCAGTGCCGAGATCGTCCATTATCTGTTTCATAATTGTAGATTTTCCGCATCTGCGAGCCCCTGTCAGGACCTTGATTATGTCCTTGTCATTGTAAAATGGACGGATTTTAGAAAGGTATTTTTCCCTCCTAAGTTCTTTCATAGATTTGAGTATATAAAGTAAGGATATAAAACTTTCATAATCGAAAAGTTTTATTTTGTTAATTTAAACATTGAATCATAAGAAGTTGCACATCCACCGAAATACTCGTCGCTCCCTTGCCCGGAGAGGATCGTGGTTTCTTCGGCTTCGCGGCACACGCAAAACAATTGGAGGTCGTACGATATGGTGAAAGGGTCGCTTACTTTTGTGGTCACGATGAATTCGCGGATCGTATCCTCTATGTTCTCTCTGCTTATCCTGCAGTGGACCCAAGGGAGGCCCAGCTTCTCTGCCAGTTCCTTTCCGGCGGTGACGTCGAAGGAACCGTCCGTGCCGCAGGTATAGCATGTGACCGACCTGGCATATCTGGATGCGAGCGCGGCGATCAATCCCGAGTCCATCCCGCCGGAAAAAGCCACTCCGACGGACTTCCCCTCGCAGGATTTCCTCACCGATTCTTCGATCGCTTTTCCGAGCTCTTCGTATTTCGCCAACTGTATCTTCCCGCGCGCCAAGGTTTGGACAGTATCATGCGACGGCCGCGGGATCGATAATCGCAGCGCGATCGGCATTGACACTCCCAGCGTCGGGCGAATCGTTCAGGGAGGTATTTTTAGGTTTCAGAGGTCTAAGATGTCATCTGCTGTAGCTGTGGAAATCCTCAATCCGGGTTGGCGCCTCGATGCCCGACCGGTTTGATCCCGTTTTTCAGTTTTCTGAATTGCTGGATCGCCAGAGCGTTGATGATCACTCCGCTGAGGGAGTAGACGATGGCCATTATGTAGATGATTCCGTCGAAAGGATCGACTCCCAGCAGCCCATAAGCGCTCATCGCATACAGGACCATCCTGACGGAGCCCCAGAACAGATCGAAGTACATAGGGATCTTGGCTTTCTTCATCGACTGCAGTAGGGCCGACCCAACCCCTCTGAGAGCCATGAAAGGAAGGATAACCACGGAGACCTCGAGGCACCACACGAGTTTGGGGAGCAAGGCCATCATGCTTTCCTCATATGTCATTATGGACATGAGAGGCTCTGCGAAAACGAAGATGAATATCGCGGCCGCTATCGAGACAATGGATGTGAGCTTGAAGCAATAGATGTAGGCGGACCACATCTTTTCCGTGTCGTTCTGGCCGTAAGCGGCCGAGTCTACCGGTATCAGACTGCTTTCGAATGCTTTACCGGGAAGATTGAACAGCGATATGAAACGCCAAGGATAGTTGTACATCAGAACCGCGGTCGTGCCACCGGCTACGACGAAGAAGATTCTCTGGATGAACGTCATCGAGCTCCCTATGAGTTCGTTGACTGTCCTGGGGCCTCCGACGGTCAGGACCTCGCGCATCATGTTTCTGTCCGCTTTGAAGCTGTCTTTGGTCATCTTCAGGGCGGTCTTGCCTCTGACATACCACGAAATGCCGATCATCAGCGCTATCAGGGATGAGAGGCCGGTGGCCAGGCCCGCACCCATGATGCCCATCCCTAAGACATATATGAGCATGGGATCCAGAACTATGTTCATGATGGCGGCGGACATCTGGATGACCGTAGATTTCCTGGCCGCCCCCTCGCCTCTCAGGTTTCCTCCGAGAATCAGGAGGCATATCATGGGGGTGGACATGAGGATCATCGGGAGCATGTAATCCCAGCATTCCTGGCGGATGCTGCCGACGCCCATTACGCTCATTGCAGGATCCAGAATCAGAAGCAGAACGGCCGATACGAAGACAGAGAGGACGGCTCCCAGCGTAATCGCGTTGGATGCGAGCTTTCCCGCTTCCACGGTTTCATTGCGTCCGAGACGGAAGGCTATGGTGGTAGTGGCTCCGACGGAGATGCCCATCCCGGCGCTCATGAGCAGGACATAGAACGGGACGACGGCCGATATGGCGGATGAAGAGGATGTCCCCAGGCCGGAGATCCAGAACGTGTCTATGAATTGGTTTGCTTCAACAACGGCGAACGCTATCAGGAACGGGAAGAACATGCTGCGGACGGCTTTTTTGGGCTCTCCGAGGAGAATCTCCAAGTCATGGCTATCCGATCTGAGCAGTTGCACCGTTCATATCCCTTCTTTCGCGCGTATGTCGGATAGGAAGAGGCCATTCAACCTTTAATTTTCTGTTGAGATCAAGATTCGTTCACGATTTTCCCTGTGATATGCTCGGGGACAAGCGCGAACATCATCGTCCTGGGCCCGGCACGTTTTATCTCTTCCTCTATGTGCTTCTCGTCGTCCGTGAATTTGTGGCTGAGCCTGTGCGAGATGTCATATATGGTCTCTTTGTCGGCGATCTCTTCGATGCGCCCGAAAACTATGGCCGATTTTATGTTCAAGGCCCATTCTCCCTCCCTGCGGAAGCCGCTGTCATAGACGCAGAAACTTGCGCGGCTGTCTTTCCTGATGGAATCGGTGCGGTGCCCATCCTTCCCGCAGTGGAAGTATAGCTTCCCATCGTCGGGGTTATAGAAGTGGTTCATCGGCATCCCGTACGGATATCCCCCGTCGCCTATGACCGACAGGACGCCTCTCTTTTCTTCGGAGAGGATTCTGACGCATTCTTCCGCGGACAGCCTTCTGTTTTCCCTTGCCACTTCCCTGAACATGGGAGCAGGCATGGTTTTTCTGCGGTTTAACCTGATGGGTCAGCATACATTTCCCATCATGCCGATGTGCATGCGTGCTCTGCAAACATAATCGGTCCGGATCGAACGGGAGAAGAAAGGATGTAAAGGGTTTATTCGGTGCAGTTCGCATGGCCGTTTTGATCGCAGAAGGATCACTTTTGCGCCGGTTCCCATTTGCATCTGACGGGCGAGACGATCGTCCCATCCTTTTTCATCGCGGCGAATTCTTTGTCGACGACTTTGCGGTCGAGACCGGTCAGCTCCGCAACTTTCCCTGCGTTGAGGGGCTCTCCGGCTTTCTTCATTGCTTCCAGTATGGTATCTCTGTCGCTCATCGTTGTATATTAGCATTCAGCAGGGGATAAAGTTTTGCGTTCGCGTCTCCCATCCCTACTTTATAAAACAGTAGTTTCAGAAGTGCGCTTCTTCACTCGTATGTCTTCTCTTTCTCCATTTTATCTTGACATACGGTTCGAAGGTGCCGTCTTCCATCTTATCCAGAACGATTCTGAGCCTTCTGTTGAGCTCTTCATAGTCTATGAATTCGATGTCGTCGTCGTAGTTGAATTCGTCGACCGCGCGGCACACCTGCTCATCGTATTTTTTGGTGGCCCACATTTCCTCCTCCACAAACCCGATTTCTGCGTCCATGTCCCCGAAGCGATGAAAAATGGCTTCCTCATCGTCGATCCCAACCGGATATGAGATGCCTATTCTTTCGAGTTCCAGAGCCAGGAGCTCTACGGTCGCGTCGCAGGGGATGATTTCAATGCGTCCATCGTCGTGTTTGATCTTCACGATTTTGCTGATGGAATACATGCGCTTGCAGAGAATCTTTTGGTATATGCGACTGTTGCCTGTTTATGAAGGACGGAACGCAGATGCGGCTGAGCGACGGCGCATGGAATCGCTTTCGTTCGGAATCCAGATCCGGTATGACAAAAGGCTTTCCTTTGTGCATTATGACGTCCGCTTCTATGCCATAGACGTCCTTTACGAGGTCGGAAGTTATGATGTCGGTCCCGCCGTAGGCCGCAACCTTCCCGTTTTTGATGAAAAGGAATCTGTCCGAATATCCCGCGGCCAAGTTGATGTCGTGCATCGTCATGATGGTGCACATCCCTCTGGACGAGACCGCTTCCGAGATGGTGCGCATGGCTATGTGCTGATTGGCTATGTCCAGATTGTTTGTGGGTTCGTCCAATATCAGGACTTCGGGCTGCTGGACCATCGCCCGCGCTATCTGTACTTTCTGGTATTCTCCGCCGCTGATCTCGTCGGTGCGCTTCAGGGCCAAGCCGTCTATTTTCAGGGCTCTCAGCGCTTCCCATGTTATCCTCATGTCTTCCTTTCCCATCGCCCATTCGATGTGAGGCCTGCGGCCTATCAGGGCGGCATCGAAGACGCTGGTGCCAGATGGGGGAGTGCTTTGGGGGACGAACCCGATATGTTTGGCGGCTTCGCGTCCGGACATGGAAAGGACATCCTTCCCGTTGAGCTCTATCGTCCCGGAATCGGGCGCATGCATCTTGCACAGGCATTTCAGCAGGGTGGTCTTCCCCACGCCGTTGGGCCCCAATATGGATACCACAGAATTTCCTTCTGCGTCGAACGAGATGCCGTCCAGTATCTTTTTGTCGCCGTACCCGAAAGACAGGTCTTTGACGCTCAGCATCGTTCAGCCCTCCAGACGATCAGTTTCATGGAATTCCTGCATCTGAACTCGAAATTGCCATCGTCAGAATAGGGCGACAGAACATCTTCGATGGCGCTTTCCGCATCGCGGATCCCATATGCGCCGAATATGTGGCTCTCCCTAGCCAGCACGTCTTCCAAAGGCAGGCTCCAGGTGATGTCCTCCTCGAAGATCTCCTTCGAAAAATCAAATCCGAGAGCTTCAAGGTTGGATTCCATGATATTCTGTCTGCGCCCCTCGAAAGAGTAGTCCTTGCCGAGTCTCTTCCAAACTTCGGAGATGAGGTTGTCCCACGAGTTCTCGACCCACATTATGTGGGCGCACCAACCTTTCGAATAGCCGTTCGCGCGAAGGATCCCATCCTTGGAGCCGGTCCCGGGGCAGAGGGACATGATGGCCGCGTCGAATTTTTTTTCCGGGTCGAAGAGCATGAAATCCCCCCGGATGAGGCGGATGTTTGACCTATCGATCTAACGCGAAAGGATCGAAAGCATCTTCTCGGAAGCGTCTACGCAGGTGAGCGAGCGCACACGCCTCGATATCGGTATGGAATAGGTTCCCGGCCCGCATCCGAATTCGACGATCTCCTTGTCCGGGCCCAGCACACCGATTTCGAGGAGCCTTCCGACTATCATTTCCGGGATGGAGCCCTGCATGATGCATCCCTCGTAATCGAGCGCTATGTCGTCCCAGAATTTCAGGGCGCGATCGCGGTCGAATCCTTCCCCTTCGAAAGGATGCCGGCTCACGTCAGCACACCTCTCTTTCTGTATCCTCTGATAAGAAGGAAAAGGAAAAGAGGTCCGCCGAGGAACGAGGTTATTATCCCCACCGGAAGCGTGAAATCAAAGGCGCATTGCCCGACGCAATCGGCAATCAGCAGGATGATCGCTCCCACCAGTATCGATCCCGGGATAAGGTAACGGTGGTCGTTGCCGATTATCAGACGCACTATGTGCGGTCCAAGCAGACCGACGAAAGCTATTATCCCCATGAAAGAGACCACCACGGCAGTGACCACCGCTGAAAGGACCATCGACGCGATGCGGAGGCGCTCAACGTTAACCCCCAGCGACCGAGCGATGTCCGGTCCGCTGTCCAACGCGTTATAGTCCCATCTCCTCCAGAAGAAGTATATGAGCGTGGGGATGACGACGACGGCCGCGATCAGCAGCTCGCTCCAAGTGGCTTTTCCCAATGAACCGAATTGCCAGAACACAATCGCGGACAGGGCGTAATCGTTGTAGATGTACTGGAGCGCGCTGATCCCGGCGGCGAAGATGGAGCTTATGGCTACTCCGGCAAGCACCATGGTATTCGCGTCGACTCTGGTGATTTTGACCAGCGCGATTATTATCCCGGTCCCGATCATCGCCCATAGGAAAGCGCTTCCAGTGACTATGTACGGGTTGCTGATGACTATGGAAGCGTGGCTTTGGCCGACGACTTCTCCGCCGCGCATGACTATCCCCAGAGAGGCCCCAAATGCGGCGGCGTTCGAGATGCCCAAGGTGTACGGCGATCCGATCGGATTGCGGAGGACGCACTGCATAATCGCTCCGGCTACCCCAAGGGCGAATCCCGCCAGTATTCCGCTGGCTATGCGGGGGAGGTATATGTCCCAGACCAGAATGACTTGGGAGCGGGTGTTCTCGGGGTTGCCCTTGTCGAAGATGACCCTGATAACGTCGAAGAATGTCATCGATCCCAGATCTATGGTTAGGGTAGCCAATGCCGAAGCCACGGCAGCCGTAGCAAGAAACACTATCACAAATACCCTGAGTTTAGATACGCGGGAATACCCAATCTCATCCTCATTTTCTGTTCTGGCCATCAAATCTTCCGGGCGAGGATAATAATACTATTATTTAATTTATTATTATTTGCAGTATAATTATTTAAAATTAATATGGAATACGTATGCGCATGGACAAAGAGCTCTGGGAAAGGTGCATCGAATTCCATGGCCACGAATGCCCCGGATTGGCATCCGGATTCCGCGCCGCCGAAACTGCCGCGCGCGAGATCGGGGCGCAATTCGGGCGCACCGAAGACGAAGACATCGTATGCGTCACTGAGAACGATGCATGCGGGGTGGATTGCATTCAATTCGCGCTTTCTTGCACCCTCGGAAAAGGCAACATGATCATGCGCCTGAGAGGGAAGCATGCGTGGTCTTTCTTCAACAGAAAGAACGGCAAATCCGTCCGCATAGTGATGAGGGATTTCGATAGGGCCGGCAAGTCGCGGGAAGAGCTTATCGATTTCATTCTCAACGGGCCCGAGGAGGAGGTCCTGGAAATCAAGCGCCCATCTTTCGAGGTGCCTACGAGGGCCAAGATCTTCCATAGCATAAAATGCGAATGCTGCGGGGAATCCGCAAGGGAGGATCTCATCCGCATCCAAAACGGACGCAAGGTATGCCTGGACTGTTTTGAAGGGTATGAGAGTCGTTGGTAAGCTGTCTTCTGGGCCCCAGCGGCCCATCATATATCCAACAATAATGATTAGGAATTTATCACTTAAAAGTAAGCATTTGAATCCATATGCATAATAATCCAATAAAATTATTATTTCGTAATACTAATTCAAAATAAATATTACTTAGGTTATGACCCCGTATGCAAAAATCCATCATGTATGCGATTTTGGCCGCCGCCATCATCGCAGTAGCAGGAATATGCATATATGCGCTCACGAACAACGGAGGCGGTGGCGGAAATGAATCTCACGATGAGCCTCTCAAAGATTTCTCCGGATACGAGGTCAGGGCAGTAAATGACCTCAGCCGCGGCATAGTCGCTGTGGGTCAGGACTCATTCAGATGGGTCACTTATTTCGGTCTCGCCGACAAATGCGTCATGGTAGACATGAACGACAAGACTAACTATCTCGGCAAAGCGTTCATGTATCAGGGCAAAGCCCAGGCTCTCAACGGTGCAAAGCCGATAAGCGGCCAGGATCTCGCTTTCACCACTGCCAACTGCTCGGTCACAGACGAGGATGTCAAGACCATTCTGGACCTCAATCCGTCCGTGGTGGTTGTCCCCGAAGGATTCGAGTCCGATTGCAAGAAACAGATGGACGCTCTGCGCGCCGGGGGGCTGCACATCGTCCACATCGGATACATCTACACCTTCCTCGATGCCAACACTTTCAAGATAACCGAATCCGTCGAGAAGCAGCTCGACATCCTCGCAAAAACTTTCAACGCCCAGAAGCGCGCCGATGAGATCAGGTCCGCTTTCAAGACCACCGTCGATGACATCAGATCCATCGCTTCCAGGGTGACCACCAAGAAGACTGGATACATCGGATGCCTTGCTTACAACGGCGCCCACGGGGCGGATTCCTCGATCCCCTATTTCATGCCTTTCGCTTTGGCCAACGTCACCAACATCATGTCCGGCGACACGATGGATTACGTCGATTCCGGCGTCAAAGTCTATTCCGCGGATGTCATCAGCCAGAAGATGAGCAGCGATACCATCCTGTTCTTGGATGCCACCGGGATATACAAGACCGACGACAACACGTCCATCGGTATCCTGAAGCTTTTCGCCGGGCACGAAGCTTACATCGCTTACCCTTATATCTGGACCGGAATCAATTATGAGAACGTCCTCGCTTGCGCCTATCAGATTCTCCACGATGCGTACGGGCTTCTCACCGATGCGGAACTTGAGAACAAGATCAATGATCTGAACAAGAAATTCCTCGGAAGCCAGACATCCAACCGCTCGGAGCTGACGTCCAAGAATGTGCCTCTCCCCGACGGGGATTCCATTTACGACGACATGTCTGCGGTCTTCGAAGCCTTCAGGGGCAACGCGACCCACGGGAAGATATCGATCTCCGACGACGGCGCAATCTCGTTCATCGAAAACGAGGAAAGTTCTGACCTCCGCCTTCCCAGCTACGTTCCGGATACCAAGGGCCAGACCTTCGTCGACGCCGCCGGGAGAACTGTCACCGTCCCCGATCAGCTCGGAAACGGGATCGTCACCATCGGCGGTACCGGACCTCTCAGATTCCTGTCCATGTTCGGCATGAACGGATACGTGATCGAAACCGACAAGGGAGATGTCACCGACAACAAGAACGGAAGGGCTTACTCTTACGCCTATCCGTATGACCAGCTCACGTCGTACCATGCGGACAACGCCATCGACGCCGCTCTCGTGGAGAAGCTCGGCAAAGACAGGCCCAGTCTGGTCATAACCTCGCTCAGCCTTTACAGCAGCAACACGGATCTGTTCAGCAGCCTCGCGAAGATGACCACTCTGATAGTCCTCGAGAACCAGAGGATGGACACCATGGGCGATGCCGAATCCGGAGTCGCCGAATTCTTCAGGAACAATGTGGAATGGCTCGGGAAAGCCTTCGGAAAGGTCGACCGCGCTTCCGAGCTGATCTCCGGAGTCGAATCGGTCATCAAGGAGCTGAGCTCGCTCAAAGGGAACGGAGATTCCAAAGTATACGTCGCCGGAGTCACCATCAGCGGAAGCAACACACTGAACACCACGTTCCCTGTCTACATGCCTTTCGATCTCACCGGCACCGCCAACGCTTACAATCTGGGTTCCACCGCCAACAAGGTCGTCCTCAAGGAGGAAGAGATTGCCAAGCTCGACATCGACATGATCATCATCGATCCTTCCTCCTCGGACAAAGTCTCCCAGCCTGAGAGCCAGTATTTCCTCAGGTACGTCAGCATAATCAACGGCGATTCGGATCCGTCCAACGACATACCTCTGTACGTCACCGTTCCTATCGTCTGGGACAGCATCAATTACGATTGCGCCCTTGCCAGCGCCTACTACGTCGCGCATCTGGTGCACGGGACTCTGACTTTGGAGCAGGTCGAGGGGAAGATAAACGACATCTTCGTCCTCTTCTACGGCGACGAAGGGAATCATGTCTTCAGCGACATGAAAGCTTTCTTCGCCGGAAAGTCCTCTGCGAACGGAGTCGAATTCCCCATTCTCGGGGAGGCTAAGGTAGTGAAGAACGGCAGCGAATACACCATTGCGGCCGCGTGATCCAAATGATGCGCGGGGATATCGGGACCGGCAAGGTCAAGGAAGGATACCTCAAGTATTCGAGGGGGAAGCTCCTTTTCTTGGCCATCGCTGTGCTGGCGCTTGCGGCGCTGTCGATGGTCACCATACGTTTGGGGGCCACCGATCTCACTTACTCGGAGATAATGAAATATCTGTTCTCCCCAGACGACTCCTGGAACACCACGGTCGTGTGGGATCTTCGCCTGAGGCTGATAGTCGCCGCAATCATAACCGGCATGGCACTCGGCCTCGCAGGCGCGGTGATGCAGACCATCCTCCGCAATCCCCTCGCATCCCCTTTCACCCTGGGGCTCTCCAACGCTTCTGCGTTCGGAGCGTCCCTGGCAATTCTTTTCATGGAAGGCGGAGTCATCGTCGGGCAGGCGTCGGCGTATGTCGATGTCAACAGCCCGTTCCTAGTGACTGCCATGGCCTTCCTGTTCGCGATGCTGGCCACCGGCGTGATGCTTCTTCTCGTCAGGGTGACGGAGTGCACCCCAGAATCGATAGTGCTCGCGGGAATGGCTATCTCCGCCATATTCTCGGCCGGGCTGGCATTCCTACAATACATCGCGAATGACGTCGCGCTGTCTGCCATAGTATATTGGCAATTCGGGAATCTCAGCAAGATAACCTGGGATCAGGCGTGCATAATCGCCGTGGTTCTGGCCGCAGCCGCTTTGTATTTCTTCTACAAGCGCTGGGATTACAACGCCATGGAATCCGGGGAGGAGGTCGCCCGCGGACTCGGGACCGACATCCGCATCACCAGATTCGTTGGTCTCACGGTTTCCGCCCTTCTCACGGCGACGGTGGTATCATTCGTAGGTGTGATCGGATTCATTGGATTGGTCGGCCCCCACATAGTCAAGAGGATCATAGGCAACGACAACCGCTATGTCATCCCGGGCTCGATGGCGGTCGGTGCGATCGTAATGCTGCTGTCATACATCGTGGGATCATTCGCCTTCGAGACCGTCGTGCCGGTCGGCATAATAACCTCGGCCATAGGCGGGCCGCTGTTCATAGCCATCCTTCTCAGGAGGTACAGAAGATGATAGAGGTCAAGGACGTCTTTTTTTCTTATGGCAGCAAAGAGGTGCTCAAAGGGATATCCTTCTCGTTCGAGGACAACGGAATCCTATCCATACTGGGGCCCAATGGAACCGGAAAGACGACCTTTCTGAGATGCGTGTGCGGCCAAAGCAAGCCGTCGTCCGGAACCATCTCAGTGGACGGCACGGATATCGCCCGTCTTCGCGGGAGGGAGCTAGCCAGAAAGATAGGGTATGTGCCGCAGGCCGCCCAGGCATCCCGCATGAGCGTGTTCGATTCCATTCTGATGGGGAGGAGGCCTTACATCGATTGGATGGCTTCCGAGGAAGACATAGACAAGGTCACAGAAGTCATCGAAGGCCTGGGGATGGAGAGCCTCTCGCTCAAGTATCTCACGGAGATCAGCGGGGGAGAGCTCCAGAAAACCCAGATCGCAAGGGCCATAGTCCAGGAGCCGTCGGTCTTGGTCTTGGATGAGCCGACGAACAATCTCGACATAGCCAATCAGCACCGCACCATGGAGATGATATCCGGGATCGTCCGCTCCAGAGGCATGTGCACCGTGATGACCATGCACGACATCAATCTGGCAGTGCACTATTCCGATTCGTTCCTGTTCCTCAAAGACGGGAAGATCGCCGCCTATGGCGGAAGCGAAGTGATAACCGAGGAGCTCATCAAGGAAGTGTATGGCATGGAAGTGGAGATCATCGACCATCGCGGGCTTCCGTTCGTCGTCCCTAAGTCATCGCCGATGTACGCAAGATAAAAGGATGGTCTATGTAGCAGAAGAGACGGATCAGTTCGGAACGGTAAGGCTGGAGCATGAGAAAAAAGAGGCTTCTCGAATCCAAGGATGAACGATTGACCACGGACTTCATTTTGCTGTAAAGATTTCTCGAGGATACGCGTTCTCATTCATCATCAGATCTGATATTTCTCAGTTGAACGCTGTGAAAAAGATAGCCCCGTAATCACGGTCTCCGAGCTTGCTGGATAGGGATGGTCCTTCCGATTCGGAATTCATGTCTGGCACTGCTGACCAATTGTGGGATCAAGGCAATCAAATCACCGAAAGCAAGACGCCTATAGAATGTCCGATCGAAGCCAAACGATAACTTCAGTTCCAATGCCCATCGCATTCTAATGATTATTTTCATCATTCATTCGAGCAGCCAATCGATCACATTAACGATATTGATCCCATTATCGTTGCCCAGTCCGAATCTGTCCATGGTCAGAATCGTTTTCTCATAGTTGTCGGAAACCGCTTTCAGAGGTCTCATCTCTCTTGAATAGGTCTCTTCCGCCATCATGGTCTGTGAAACCTGATAATATTCCGCTGTTTTGCTTTTCATGGCTGTGAAATCTATTTCCGAATTCATGTAACTGCCAACGGACACCTTATAATTCCTTCTCAGCAATTCAAAGTATACGACATTCTCCAATGGCTTGCTGAGATCGACCAGACTTCCGGGATTCAGTGTCATGTACCTCATTCCCAAGTCCGCAGCGTAGTATTTTCCTTTGGATTTCAGATATTTCTTCCCGACGATGTCATATCTGTCTGCATGATAGAACAGGTGGGCGGAGACGATCTCATCCATATATTTGTAGACGTCATCCTTCGGTATCTTGAGCGCATCAGATATCCTGTCTGCGTTAGTTACGTTGCCGATGTTCGAATAAAGGAATCTGCAGATGGCTGTGAGCCTTCTGGCATTTCCGGATATGCGTGACAGTATATCCTTCATCATCACGGTGTTGAACACTCCCTCGGATTGATCTGCACATACAGTTTCTCCTCTGTCGGGGTCGATCATTGGAAGGCCTCCGAATCTGAGGTATTCGTCGAATCTTTTCTCTTTATCCCCCGGATGCAGTTCCAGGTATTCTTTGAATGAAAGGGGGAGGATATTGATCTCAATGTATCTCCCGGATAATTTTGTGGCCAATTCTGAGGACAGCATCTTGGAATTGGACCCGGTGATGTATATGTCGCAATCGTCTCTGGCGATAAGCATCGACACGAATCTTTCCCACCCATCCACATCCTGTATCTCGTCTATGAGGATGTAATGCATCCCTTTCTTTTTCAGAACAGGCTCAATCTGTTCGAGAAGCCAGGAATTATCCGGTACGTCAACCAGAAGGTCCAGGTTGATATGGAATATGTTATCGTCATTTACGCCCATAGTGCGCAGACGATCCACATATTGTTTCAGTATCGTGGTTTTTCCCGTACGTCTCATTCCAGTAAGGATCTTGGCGGTGCTCGGCATATCTTTGGCCGAGGCCAGCATTTTTAGGTAGTCTTCCCTGATTATTTCCACGATACGATGATGCGATGCGCATATTAAAAAATTCTGAAATATTAGAATTTTATTGCATGTCAGTTAAAAAATTCTGAATTATCAGAATTATATGATTAAGGATGGCTATCCTTCTGAGATTGTGAAAAGATACAGAATCTTGAGGAATCAAGAGTATAAAAGAGAAAACAACAGAGCAGGGCCTGGCGGGTGAAACCTGTTCTTCCTTCTCCGAGCACTCATTGTTGAATGGCATTAGGGCGGGCCAATGCGCCATTTAGAAGATATATGGCGCTTTATTCATAAAATCATGAATGAATGTCGGTATAAATTCAAATATGATTAGACATTTGTCTAATTCAAATTTCAATTACCAGATAGGTGTTCAAATGAATGAGATCAGCGAGGAAATAATTTCGGCCACGGGGACGGTAGCCTCCGTAGGGTCAGCCGCGGGTCCGGGAGAGATATCTTGGATTCTTATATGCTCTGCTTTGGTGTTCATCATGGTCCCGGGGGTCGCCCTGTTCTACGGAGGGATGCTTCGCAAGCAGAGCATGACTTCCATCATGACCCAGACCCTTGCCGCCATGGGCGTCATGACTGTCTCATGGTTCCTCGTTGGATATTCCCTGTCCTTCAGCGGGGACGGCATATTGATCGGATCGTTTGACAGCATCCTGCTCCACGGCGTGTCCGAGGAGGCTGTCGACGGCATATCCGAGATGGAGTTCGCGATCTTCCAGATGATGTTCTCCATGATCACCGCCGCGATAGTTATCGGTGCATGTGCCGAGAGGATACGCTACAGCGCCATGATCTGGTTCCTTGTCATCTGGTCCGTCGTCGTCTACGCGCCGATGGCCCACTGGGTATGGGGAGGAGGTCTCATCGACAGATTCCTGACGGTGCTGGATTTCGCAGGCGGCACTGTGGTGCACATCTGCGCAGGAGCCACGGGACTCGCTCTGATCGCGTTTTTGGGGAGCAGAAGCGACCATGTCAAGGCTTCCAGAGCCCACAACGTTCCGTTCGCTTTCATCGGAGGGATTCTGCTGTGGTTCGGCTGGTTCGGATTCAACGGAGGGTCGGGTCTGTCAGCGGATGGCGTATCCGTTCACGCCATCATGACAACCCAGATAAGCGCGGCCGGAGGGCTGCTCTCATGGTCGTTAGCTCAATACATGAAGGTCGGGCGCGTCGGGACTCTCGGGATGATCACCGGAGCGGTAGCAGGGTTGGTTGCTATAACCCCAGGAGCGCCATACATAGGATACGGCGAATCGCTTTTGGTGGGCATCGCCGGCGGCGTCATATGCTTCTTTGCGGTGCGTCTGTTCCGCGCCAAGGTGCCTCTGGACGATGCGCTTGACGTCTTCGCGGTTCACGGTACCGGAGGGATATGGGGCGCAATCGCTACCGGCATATTCGCCGATCCGGCCCTCTCCGGTGGGATCAGAGGTTTGGCATTCGGCGGTACCGATCTTTTCGTCGGGCAGATAGCCGCTGTTCTGATCACTTTGGCTTTCTGCTTTACTGTTTCGTACGCCATAATCTGGGTTTTGTCGAAGCTCATGAGAGTCAAGCTGACGCCGGAGGAAGAGATGATAGGGCAGGATCTGGCTGAGAACGCCGAGCCCGCTTACATGATGTGATACGATGAAGTTGATTACAGCGATGATAAGGCCTGACATGTGCCAAGCGGTCAAGGATGCCTTGAAGCGCGAGGGCCAGAACGGGATGACGATGACGCAGGTCCATGGGAGAGGAACCCAAGCGGGCCTGCGCTTCACCACCAGGGTGGGCGACATACTCGTCGACGAGATCGAGAAGACGAGGGTGGACGTTGTCGTCGAGGACGATTCAGCGGTCCGCCGTCTCGCGGATGCCATAGCGGAAGCGGCTTATACCGGGCACAACGGGGACGGGATAATCATGGTCACTCCCATAGAGACGTTCGTCCGCATCAGGGAGATGGGCGACGCAAAGAGGTCTGGGGAGGGGAAGGAACCCTCCCGCCCCACAGACAATTAAATGCTGCCGGCACTTTCCCCGTCTGCCGATCGGATTCCTTTCAGACGCGGGAACCGGGGCTGACGAGGGATTCGGATGATAAAAGAGGCGATAATCAAGGTCGTGGACAAGCAGAACCTCACCTATGAGGAAGCGTACAGGGTGATGGACGAGATGCTCTCCGGAGAGACCTCTCCGATACAGAATGCCGCCTATCTTTCTGCGCTGTCCACAAAAAGCACCACCGCAGGCACGACGGACGAGATAGCCGGGAGCGCGGCCGCCATGAGGGCGCACGCTTTGGGATTCCATTCAGATCTCAAGGCGCTCGACATCGCCGGGACCGGAGGGGACAACTCCGGGAGCTTCAACGTCTCCACAGCCGCCTCCATCGTAGCCGCGGCATCCGGGATCCCGGTGGCCAAGAGCGGAAACCGCGCAGTATCATCCCGCTGCGGATCTGCCGATGTCATGGAAGCTTTGGGGACCGAGACCGACCAGAGTCCGACGAAAGCCGAATCGCTTCTCAGAGATGCCGGCTATTGCTTCCTGAATTCCCAAAGATACCATCAATCCCTGCGGTTCGTCGGGAGCATCAGGAAGCATCTCGGAATCAGGACTGTCTTCAACGTCCTCGTGCCCCTGACGAATCCCGCGCGTCCCTCTTGCTGCGTTCTGGGCGTCTACGATATGCCGCTTTTGGAGCCTCTCGCCCGTGTGCTGGGAAGCCTGGGCGTAGAGAGGGGAATGACCGTGTTCGGAAGCGATCGCATCGACGAAATATCCATCTCGGACAAGACGTTCCTGTGCGAATTCGACCATGATAAGATCGAGGCCTATTCGATTTCGCCTGAGGATTTCGGGTTCCAGAGGGCTTCCAGATCAGAGATCGTAGGCGGGACCCCGGAGGAGAACGCCGGCATAATCATCGGGATTCTGTCCGGAAAAAAAGGCGCCAGGCGCGACATAACCGTCATGAACGCCGCTTCCGGAATATATTGCGCCGGGAAAGCCAAAAGCCTGGCCGAAGGGGCCGAAATCGCCGGGAATCTCATAGACGAAGGTGCCGCCATGGCTCAGCTGGAGAGATACAGGAAACAGAGCTCCGATCTGTGAATCCGATGGGAGACAGATCGATCCCGGCTATAATTTCCGGTAAGCCTTCCGTAGTCGTCCCAACCGGGTATCATGCGATCGTCTTCAACATGTTTCCTGAAGCTCTTTAGTCTCCGGCGGTATTCGCTTCCGCCTCTGTCCCTGTAGAATTCAAGGTTGGAGAGCTGTATTCTGCGGTAGAGACCGGGATATGACATGAACCTCGCCTCCATTTCGGGGTTCTTCCGGAACCACCTTCTGATGTTCGGGTCCATGCGGGGCGCGGCATCCATATCCGGGAGAGCTTCCCTTCCCGATTCGCGCATCAGCCCCAGCCTCTCCAATCTTCTGGCCCTTTCTTTGTTCAGCTCAGTCCAATGGCTGCCTTTTTTCCGGGGTGAGAAGCGGTTGTACGTTTTTCCGCCGGTCCTTTTCAGCGTGGAATCTATCCATCCGAAGCAAATGGCCTCCTCTACAGCGTCAAGATAGCAGAATTCCCCGTTCTCCGGCTTTTTTCTGGGGCAGACGACCCAGCAGAAATCGGCGGAATCATGGTTATCTTCGAGCCATAAGCGGAATCCGCGCCTATCAGTTTCCAGTACTGTTCCGGAGATTTCCATGGTGCGCACTCTGGTTCCGCCGATATGATTCTTGTGGGTGGGTCTGTTCGAAGACGCTAATTTCGGCTAAAAAAGATTTATTACAATTGAGAAATGGACAATAATGCAGGTTGAGCCGATAAGTATTAAGTATAGGTATGCCTAAATATTTATCGGAATCCAGTATTACATTCTTAAGCATATAGCGAACCAAATCCGAATCTCTAACAAGTCGACGTCAAATCCGTGGGAAGGAGGAAGAGGAATGTCAATAATATCATACGATGCGAACGATCGCATCATGATTTTCATCGATCTGAGGAACATCATAAAGAGCGTGTCCGCGGATTCAAAGTATTCCAAGGTGGACTATGTTTCATTGGTGAGATGCCTGAAAGGTCCCAGAAAGCTCATCGCGGCTTATGTGTTCGACAGCAAAGGCGCCATCGATGCCACCGACAAATCGAAGCGTTTCCATGATTATCTGAGATACAAAGGCTTCAGGGTCATCGCCAGAGATTCTTACGACCCAGACCATAACGTTCAGAAAGAGGTGGATGTGGCCATGGCCGTGCAGATGGTGACCCATGCGTACAAGAATAATTATGACGTCGCCGTGGTCGTCAGCGGGGACAGGGATTTCATTCCGGCGATACAGGAGGTCCAGGCGGCCGGCAAAAGGGTGGAGGTCGCCGCATTCAGCAATTCCAAATCGGATGAGATGGAGCGCCAGTGCGATGTCTATCACAATCTGGATAAGGAACCGATACTGTCTCTCATGAATATTTCCGAAGTCCTTACGCAGGACGGCACTTTGGAGATGGTCCGATGGAATTCAAAGACTGGGTCGCTTCGCAAAACGACAAGTTTGGTACGAGCGACGAAGATTGGAGCCTTCTGTCCGAATCCGGCGTCGTGAAGTTCGATTATGACGACCGGAATTATGTCTCCGGGATGTACCGCGGGAAGAGGGTATACAGAGACAACAACTATCTGCTGGAAATAAACCCGGGCGAGATATGGATCGTTTCTCTGAGTCTGAACCCAAAGACCGGGCAGAATTATTTCGCTAAACCCATCAAGAGAATCGACGGTTCCTTTCTCTACGAGATGAAGAAGGACGAAATCGATTCTCTCAGCCTTTATCTGTGGGAAAACAACAAGACCATCCTGCAGCCTTTTCTGGAGGAGATCTACAAGAACGTGGTCAACGAGCAGATCGCGAAAGCTGTCAGGGAGCAGACCGCGTCCTTCGAGAAGACGATCTCCGACCTGTCCGACCAGATCGATGAGCTGAAGAGAATCAAGGAGGAGGATTCGAAAATCATAGCCGCCAAGGAGAAAGAGGCGGAGCTCCTGAAGGCGAAGGTGCTGGTGATGGAGAACGATCCTCCAGCCAAAGTCCCGTCCGCTGCCCCCTGTCCGTCTAAGGATGTGCCGGAGGGTTTCGGAGACAGATTGAAACCTTCAAGCCTCGAGATCGTAAGGACCGGACCTGACACGCTCAGATCGGACGGGTTCAAGAAGTCCCGTTATTTCGTCCATCTGTCTGTGGACCATAAGGCGCTGCTGATCCGCGACGATCCCAACGGCAATGTGGTTTGCATAGACAGCACGATGGCCCTCGCGGGATTGAGTACGGTGCTGCCGTTTGATAAGGAGTGCCCGATGGAGAGCGAATACAGCCCCAAATACGGGGGTACGCTGGTCTATCTGAAGTGAAATCGAGCTTCTATCGTCTTTATATCACCCACTCGTGAAAGGCTAGGATCATCTTTGTTTCGCATGTCATATCGATTGGATGGGCTTTTTTCCGTGGCCTTCCCCCTCTTCTGGATGCGATTGATCATCAGCGCCGAGACGAACGCAAGCCCGATGACCAGAACCACCGTCGATCCCGGCGGGGTGTTGAGAGCCAGCGCCATGAACAGGCCGAATATGGAAAGGCCAAGCGACAGCAGCGTCCCGATGGCCATCATTTCTTTCAGGCTGTCCGAGAACAGGTTCGCGATGGCGGACGGTATGGTCACGAGAGCGATTATCATGATTATCCCGACTACGTTCGATACCATCACGCAGGTTATCGCTATGAGCAGGTAAAGGACAAGGTCCAGAAGTCCGGTGCGTAGCCCGGAGATCTTCGCCTGCGTCTCGTCGAAAGTGAGTATGAGGAAATCGCGGTAGAGAAACGCGACGATCGCGATGATGGCTATGGCGAGAACAATCATGACGAACAGCGTCTGGGTGCCCACGTAAAGAACGTCCCCGAATAGGATGGATTCGAAGGAGGCCGGTATCACCTTTGTGCGGTCCACGAAACACATGAATATCACGCCCAGCGCCATCCCGACGGCCCATATGACTCCGATCGAGGTGTCCTGCCTGATGTTTTTGATGCGTTTCAGCAGGGTCATTATTATCGCGGCTATCACAGCGAACAGCAAGGCGCCCATCATGGGGGTTAGCCAGCTGACCAGGAACACGGAGCTCACATAATATGCGAATCCGACGCCGCCAAAGACGGTGTGTGCGATTCCCCCAGTTACTGAAACCATGCGATTGACGACGACGTACGCCCCTATTATACCGCACAGCACGCAGACGACCGCGGTGGCGACGAACATGTTCTGTATCAGCGGGATGGCCAGATACTCCGGCAGGGACGTCATTGTGCCGCCTCCCCTATGCGTATCCCGTACCCAAGTTCGAACATCTTGGGGGTGATTTCTGGCTTTTCGCCGACAATCGCGCTGCCGTTCACGCAGGCCACCCTTTTCACCCCCTGGGTCATGGAGTTTAGGTCGTGAGTGACCAGCATGATTGCGACGCCGTTGGAATTGATGTTCCTGAGTATATCATAGATCTTCGAGGACATCTCGGGATCCAAGCTCGCGGTAGGTTCGTCGAGAAGGATGGCTTCAGGGTTTCTGGCGAGAGCTCTGGCGATGAGGACGCGCTGTATCTGCCCACCTGAAAGGTCTCCGATGCGCTTCCCGCGGAAATGTTCGATCCCAACCATCTCGATCGCTTTCTCCGCGGATTCCTTCTCTTCTCTGCTGTATCTCAGCTGGAATCCGCGGCTCGCATCTCTGAGACCGGTCATGACTGCCTCCTCCGCTTTTATCGGATAGCGGCGGTCGAAGGTTCCATGCTGGGGCACGTATCCCAAGCGGCGCGCGCCTTTTGCGGGGCTCTCGCCGAATACTTCCGCTTCCCCTTTCATAGGCTCCAGAAGGCCCAGGGCGATGCGCAGGAGGGTAGTTTTTCCCCCTCCGTTCGGCCCCACGATAGCCAAGTAATCTTTGTCCCTGAGGTCCAGGGTCACGTTCCTGAGGACTGGGATCCCATCGTATCCCGCGGTCATGTTCCTGATGGAGATCGGAATCTCGGCCATGGCATCGCCCCAGGGAGACTCCCAGTATTTCCGCGAGATCGTCCAGGAAGAGGTTGAGTTCGCTCAGAATGTCCGATGCCGTAGGGTTCACCGCATAGACCTTGACGCCGTACGTGTCGGTAAGGGCGTCGCGGAAGACGTATCCGTCGTCGAGGGGCGACACTACAATCGATTTGGCGTTTTCGCCGGACAGTATGGCCGCAGCGTCCGCAGCAGATTCCACCTCTCCGTTGGCTTCGATGGATACCATGTCAAGGTCGGCGCCGAACGATCCCATGTATTGCCCGAGCATGTATCCCCATGCCGGATGCCAGACCATGATCTCCGTCTCTTCTCTCCCATAGGCGTCGGCGATCCTCTTCGCTTTCGCGTCCAGCAGGTCTATTTTGGATTCGATCTCGGCAAGATTCTTAGCGTACTTTGATGAATTCTTCGGATTGAGATCTTTGAGCGAATCGGCGATCGCGGCCGCTATCTTCTTTACTATTGCGGGGGAGGTCCAGATATGTGCGTCCATCTCCTCGTCATCGTCCGCTGCCCCATCATGGCGGTGGGAGGATGCCATAGGCTCGTACTCGATGGAATCGGCCAGATTGACGATTTTGACCGAGGATGGGATGTCGGATTTCACGCTCTTGAGGAAGGCGGTCTCCCATTCCACTCCAGACCCGATCTCGAAGAATATCTTCGATCCGTACAGATCAGCTATGTTGCTTGGGGTGCTATACGAGGAGTGGGGATCGAAGCCTTCCCCGATCATGGATGCCACGGCATAATCGTCTCCGGCGATGGATTCCACGAGGGTCTTCTCCCATGGCATGGTGACTGCGATTTTCTCTTTGCCATTTTCGCTTTGCATCAGTGCAAATGCCATCGCGGCTCCGGTGCATATCAAAGCCACGGCGATTACGGCTGCGATCGCTATCTTATTCATGAATTCTGACTGATTACTATGACTATTAAAAACTAATTATAATGTTATTAATTTCTCATCAACAGATGCCATGATAGTTATTAACAGCGGGACTCGGCCCATGAGCTCAGGATTCGCAGCTATCTCCGGCTGGCGGCAGACCGATATGCTCCGGTTCTTTTCGCTGTATTGGATATGGCCGAGCCACGTTTATAGGAAAACGACCTTTTTGTTTCCGCATGTCAGGAGGAACCGAAGGCGAGCGCGCATCTTTCAGCGGCAGGATCGGGTTCATCATAGCTGCGGCGGCATCCGCTGTCGGCCTGGGGAATCTGTGGAGGTTCCCTTACCTGACTTCGCATTTCGGCGGCGGCATATTCGTCGTGGTGTACATCATATTGGCTTTGACGTTCGGGTTCTCGCTCATGGTTGCCGAAATCGCTATCGGAAGGAAGACCGGCAAATCCTGCACCACAGCGTTCCGCGAACTGTCTGAGAAGCACGGATGGATCGGCACTTTGGCCGGCATTGTCCCGATGCTAATAGTGCCGTACTATTGCGTCATCGGCGGATGGGTCTTCAAATGGTTCTTCGAATCGGCGTCCGGAAGTCTGTCGGTTCTGTCTTCGGATGGAGGCAGCTTCTGGTGGGAATACATCACCGGAGAGGCGGAAGGCATGGGAGATCCATTCATCTGGTTCGCTCTTTTCGCTGCGGCATGCGTGATCTGCATAGCTATCGGCGTCGACAAAGGCATAGAGAAGATGAGCAAGATACTGATGCCCTCGCTTCTCATGATGATAGTCGTCATAACGGCTTACGAGATGACCCTCCCCGGAATCTGGGACGGAATCGTATTCTATCTCAGCCCCGACGTATCCAAGCTCAGCATGGGCACGTTCCTCGGCGCCACCAGCCAGATATTCTATTCCATGTCTTTGGCCATGGGGATCATGATAACGTACGGATCATACATGAGGAAGGAGGACAGCATCGAGAAGTCGGTGCGCGGCATAAGCATGATCGACACCGCCGTGGCGATATTGGCGGGGCTGCTGATCGTGCCGTCGGCGTTCATGTTCGGGTTCGGGGACAGCCAGTCGATGGGGCTCATGTTCGTATCTCTGCCGCAGGTGTTCGCTCAGATGCCCGGAGGAGCGATCGTCGCGCCGGTCTTCTATCTGATGGTGCTGTTCGCCGCGATGACGTCGGCGATTTCTCTGCTCGAGGCGGTGGTATCAGGTTTCATGGACAGGTTCAGGATAGAGCGCCGGAGGTCCTTGGCAATGGCCGGTTCAGCGGTGGCTGTCTTGGGTGCCTTCTGTATTCTAGGGTTCGGGCCGCTGATGACCGATCTGGCTCCGTTCGATCAGGGCGCAGGGTGGCTTGGGATATTCGATATGGTCACCAACTCTCTGCTCATGCCCATAGTGGCTGTCCTGACCTGCGCATTCATCGGCTTCGTGATAAAAACCAAGCCGATAGAGGACGAGGTGGAGGCATGCGGAAATCCGTTCAGATCCAAGGGCCTGTTCAGAGTGATGATCCGTTTCGTGTGCCCCATATGTTTGCTGGCAATATTGATTTTCGGACTGGCGGATATGTTCGGATTGCTTTCCATCTATTGAATGCGTCTCCAAGATTGCGGCATCTGTTCGTCTTCCATTGTTTTCACACAGGAATAATAATGAATCGAAAGGGACTCATAGAGCATTCTAAGGCAATCTAAGCTCACTCTAAGACAACCTTATGGGTCTAAGAATCCTAAGGGCCCTTAAGGAACTCTAAAGGAACCTAAGAGCATTCTAAGAGGCTCTTACGGTTCTTAGGGAGTCTAAGCGATCCTAAGGGACTCTTAGGGAACGATTAGGGGATTTCTAAGGGATTATAAGGGCCCTTAAGGAATTCTAAAGGAATCTAAGCGTATTCTAAGGAGCCCTTAGGGTTCTAAGAGAGCTAAGCGATCCTAAGGGACTCTTAGGGAACGATTAGGGGATTTCTAAGGGATTCTAAGAGCGTTTAAGGGATCGGTAAGAGAGTATTAGAGATTCTAAGGAGCCCTTAGGGTCTAAGCAATCCTAAGGGACTCCTAGGGAACGATAAGGAAATGATAAAGTGGGGCGCACCCAAGATGGCACGCTCCCAGCGTTTGTTCTGAATCAGTTCAGGATAGTTTCAAAATCTTATCCAGCAAAGATTGGTACAGGGATTCCGTCAGATCTTCTGAGCTTTGGTTGAATGCGTATATTTCTCCTCCGACAGAGATTGCTATGCACGGCTTTATTTTGGTGTAAGATGCCAGCTCGTATCTTCCGAACAGATCGTTGTCATACCGTCCGCTGGAAATAGTTCCGTCAGAGTATCCCATGACGCGTCTGCCTTTCTGGAAGTCCTCGAAGTATTGGCAGTCATCGATTTCATCATAGGAGAAGCTGTGGTCGAAGAACGGTGCCTTCACCGTGAAGCTATCATCTCCCAGCGATATATCGACCGAATTGGACATCGATCCTGCGCCGCCGTCCATGACGAATGCGAAAGGGACTGCAGTAAGCAGAGTGAAAGCGGCCACAACCACGATGCGCTTGCCTCTGGACCAATTCGGTACAGGGGATCCTTTGGCTGCGCCTTTGGCGAATGGAAGGACCATCAGAATGGTACCTGCCGCCATCAGGATTATGCCTATCACAAGGTTCAACATCAGAAATGCTGTCCCCCAAATCAGGACGACGGTTCCGATGGCTATCCAAAGCCCCCATCTCGATGCGACTTCCCTTCTCTTTTTCTCATCCATCGATTTCCAATCTACGCCTACGTTCAGGAATCTGTAGCCGCTGCCATGGAGCCACATGCACAGGCCCGCGCAAACGATGGGGAAACAGGAAAACAGGATTATGGCGGAGAAAAGCAGGGAAAACCAGCTCCAACCCCTTATCAGTCCGAAGACGATGACCAAGGTCGGAACCAGTATTGCAAGCGCCGCATAGGGTTTGGAAGTGGGCTCCATGGATTCTTATCGTCCGCTGGAAAATAAAAGTTATCTCGACTGCCAGCCGCAGTTTGCTTTCAGGGTGCAAGTTATATTTTGGGGACGGGGATACGCCAGCGATGAGGAAGTCGTACGTAACCACGATGCCGGACAACATAGGCGCGTTCCTGAAAGCCAGCAGATGTTTCGCATCGCTTGGGATCAATATCACGAGGGTAAGCTACAACAAAGCCGTGGACATGCACACCCTCTTCATAGATGCCGAAGGCACGCCTGAGCAGCTTGCCGAAGCTGACGTCGAGCTGCGCGAAATAGGTTACATACAGTCGACGGATGGCGAGCGCACCGTCATGCTGATGGAGTTCATCCTTCGGGATGAGCCGGGGAGCGTCACAAAAGTTTTGGAGCTCATAACCGAGTTCGGGTTCAACATCTCATACATATCGTCGCAGGAGGACGGCACCCCATTCCAGAGGTTCAAGATGGGTCTCTTCGTGGATGACAGCGAGAAAGTTTCGAGTTTTATGGCCAAGGTATCCGAGCTGTGCGAGGTGAACATCCTCGATTACAACAGCTCAAACACCGTATACGACAATTCAATCTTCTACAGGTCGTTTGTTTCCGCCTTATCCGGAAGCATGGCTTTGAGCCCGGAGAAGAAGGAGGAGCTTCTGGTCAATTGCAACAGGGCGATGCAGCTTCTCGATGAGAGGGGGCTGTCCCCATACCGCACCTTCGATTCCATAGGGAAGCTGGCGGAGCTTCTGGTCAGATGCAAAGGCGATGCATTCTCGTCCAGGGTCACCCGCCACAGAATCTCGGAGAGATCTATGATCACAGTGATCGAGCCTCCGTGCGGAAGCAACGTGACCATAATCGAATCGGACGGGGAGACGCTGTTCGTGGATTCTGGTTATGCATGCTACAAAGAAGAGACCCTTAAGCTCATCAGGGAAGTCGTCCCAGGATTTGACGGCATGCGGAAGAGGGTGCTCATAACCCATGCGGATTTGGATCATATAGGACTATGCGGCATTTTTGATGAGGTTCTGTCCAGCGAGAACAGCGCCATATGCATGCGCGAGGAATTCGAGGGACGGGACGGATTCAGGGAGTCCAATCCTCTGCATAAACCGTATATCAGCATCTGCAAGATACTCACTTCGTACGAGCCCATCCCTACGGATAAAGTGAGCATCATTTGGAAGGCGCGCCCGGAAAGCCCGGTCCCATTGTATCCTGCGGGCTATCTCAACGTGGGGGAGTTCTGTTTCGAAGTCTATGAGGGGCGCGGAGGGCATCTCAAAGGGGAGATCGTCCTGATAGAATATACTGCTAAAATCGCATTCACCGGCGACATATACGTGAATGTCCATGGGATGACCGCCGAGCAGTCCGAATACAACAGATATGCGCCCATTCTTATGACATCCGTGGATACAGATCCGAAAATATGCAAAGAGGAGCGCGAAGCTCTCATGCAGCGTCTCGGCCCCGGAAAATGGTCGATATTCAGCGGGCATGGCTCAGCGAAAAAGTTCGAAGTCACGGAGTCCAAGTCATAATCGAAATGAATAGTGTCTTAAAGGTTCTAAAGAATTCTAATGGAAGGGGCTGGCGTAAAAAAGATGCCTGGGGTTTACGCCCCAGATTTATGTTTGGGTTCAGACGTTTCTGATCACGGTCACCGGGCACGAAGCCATCGTGACTATGCGCTCTGTCTTCCCTCCGTGGAGGATCGAATCCAGGTTGCTGCGTTTGTCGACTCCAACGATTATTAGGTCATATTTGCCGGAGAGGCTCAGTATGGTCTCCACGGGGTCTCCTTCGACTACGGTACCTTCGCATTCTATGCCTTCGGCTTGTATCTCGGCGGCTATCTTGTTTACCAGAGGCTGCGGGTCGCTGTTCTTCATTTTGACGCTGAGTACGGTGATGCTGGAGCCGGAACGTTTGGCGGTCTGTATGGCGTCATCTATGGCGGGCCTGTTCTCTTCGTACACCGGCAAGAGAATCTTTTCCAGGCGCGAGGACGCGGATTTGAGCGTTAGCACGGGGCAATAGCTTCCTTCAATGACTTTCTTCGCGGTGGATCCGATGCGTCCCGCTCTCATGCCGCTTTTTCCGGTGACGGACATGATCATCATGTCGGCGTCTTTGGACATCTCGTTGAGTATCTCCCAGGGGGCGCCTTCAGCGAGTACCTCCTCATGCTTTGCGCCTACCTTTTCCGCCTGTTTGGCGGCGCTCTCAAGGATTATGTTCCCTTCGATCTTGGCTTTGTAATAGTCCTGGGCGGGGTCTACGGATCCGAATTTGTTGAGGCTTGTCATGTCTACGACATAGACGAAAACGAGGGTCGCCGAGAATTCCAGAGCAGAATGCAAGGCGAGATCGATAGCCGCTTTGGAAGATGCGCTACCGTCGATAGGCACCAGTACCTTGTCGAATTTCATCTGTTCGGTCATCGTCCAATCTCCTTATAAAATAGAATAGTTGGTACATTTGCTATATAATCCAACCTGTTGTCGGGCAGAAGATGTTGCCATGCGAGATTCGAGATGGGCTGTTGCCGCCAATATTAGCGAGGTTAGGGCTCCAAAGGTATGCGTTAATCTCACAGGATGCCATCTGATAAATATCTGCTCAGCGATTCGGGCTTAGTTTTGATGCCGAGGGGCGTTAGTTCAGATTCCATTCTTCAGGTTCTTTTTAGGACAGGAAGCTCCTCTGTCAATCCGTTCTGAGGCTGGACTTGAGCATATTCAGTTTTCCTTCGTCCATCCCTATCCCGAGGAGATAGCCGGTCACTATCCCTTCCGCATCGTATCCGCTTATGTCCATCCCGCTCCAGTCCACATCGGTGACGTGGTCCAGGATTTCTGGGTTCTGGAATATGTAGAAAATGCGGTCTATCACCATCGAACCTACGGTGTCGTATTCTTCGCTGCCTTCTGCGATGCCGCAGTAGTTGCACATGGACAGGAGATAGTCGTCGCGGACCTCCTTGTAGCTGGCGCCAGCCAATGATTCCAGTATGGCGCAGTACAGTCCGGTGCGGTCCTTTCCTTGGGAGCAAGATATGCCAACGCTTCCGTCCAGGCTGAGGATGGTGTCCATGACGAATAGTATCTCGTCTTTGTGGCACAGTATCGAAGGGCTGAGATTCTTCGCCACGACTTTCCCCTCGTCGTAAAGAGAGAATGCGTACGATCCCGGGTATCTGTAGCTTTCCACTTCGTCTATATCTATGCTGATAGAGAACACATAGTCGGCTCCCACGGACCTCAGGAATTCGTCGCAGTAAAGGAAGCGGGTCCCGTTGTGCTGCATCGGGGACGCCGATCTGTAAAGCCTGTCCTGCTTGAAGCTGCCTTGGGTCACCTCGCGGTAGTTTCCGTAACCCTGGGAGGAGCTGAAGTCTTCTCTGTCGTCGGAATAGCCCGCCGAATAGTGGGGGATCTTGTCGAAGTAGTCGGCTTTCCCGCCTTCTTTGCAGACCGTGAATTCGGTTCCCATATCGTAATCGAATAGGAGGTTGATGTCGTAATCGTAGATTCCGATCTCCACTTCCTGGTCTTTTGAGTAGCAGTTCACATACATGTCCAGCGATGCGATTCCGCTGCGGTCGCATATGAAATAGGCATAGTATGTTTTGTCCGGGAAGCACAGGGCCAGACGGTCTCCGAGCTCTATCCCATGGGCATAGAATTCGTCGCGCGGGACATCCAGCTTTATGCTGCTGGATGAGCCTTCGCCGACAAGTTTGGCTTCGAAAGCTCCGTTGTCATCGTTCTGGAGGAGGAATGTCCCAGCCAGAATCGCCACGATCGCGGCGACCACGACAGGGATGAGTGCCCAGCTGGCTTTCATAAGAAAAGATGCATCCGTGCGTTCTTAACGGTTCCTGGGAATGGCTGCAATCTCTCCGACCGATGATAGGGGCGGACCCTGAAATCTTTTAACCGCAGACCTGCATTTTGAGCCATGGCGTTCAGGCTCTTCGGGAGAGGAAAAGACAGCGCAGATGGCCATGATGATGGGGGCGAGTATTCTCCGATCCGGAGCGCCGCCGTAGCCGTCTGGTATGAGAGGAGCAGAGCTTCCGCGGATACTTATGATGTATTCACTAGCTTGATGGACGATAGGAAGCCTTCTTTCCGTACCGATGAAGAGGCAGCCGCATGGTTCTCCGAGCTGGAAGAATCCGGAGACCTCCCGGCAACGACTATTCTGGGCGTCATGAATGAAGAGGGCCTGTGCGTCCCGAAATCCGAAGAGAAGGCCGCTCTGCTGTACAGGAAAGCCGCGGAGCAGGGGTACGCTCCGGCTCAGAACTGCCTCGGCAACTCGTACCGCTTCGGAAGGGGAGTCCCGCAATCGAATGAAAAAGCCGTCGAATGGTATGGGAAAGCCGCAAACCAGGGATGCGCTCGCGCCCAAGGAAGGCTGGGCGAGATGTATGCCAAAGGCCTGGGGGTCCCGCAGTCATATCTGGAAGCCGTCGATCTGTGCACGGAAGCGACCGACAAAGGGGATGCTCTTGGGCAGAACAGGCTTGGGATGATGTATCAGAAAGGCCAAGGCCTCCCGCAATCGGATTCCGAGTCTGCCAGATATTACAGGAAAGCCGCGGAGCAGGGGTTCCATGAGGCCGAGTACAATTACGGATGGATGTGTTATGCCGGCAGAGGGGTGAAGCAATCCGACCGGGAAGCTGCGCTCTGGTACGGCAAAGCGGCCGAATCCGGCGATGCTTACGCCCAATGCAGCCTCGGAAACATGTACAAGAACGGCAGAGGGGTGCTGAAATCGGATGAAAAAGCCGTCGAACTTTACATGAAATCGGCAGAGCAGGGATATGCCGTCGCGCAGAACAATTTGGCGTTCATGTATCGCGAGGGGATCGGCATCGGGAAGTCCTATTCCGAGGCTCTGAGATGGTACGGCAAAGCGGCCGAGCAGGGACATGCCGGAGCCCAATGCACCCTCGGGCTCATGTATTATAATGGAACGGGCACTCCGCAGTCGTACGAAGAGGCTTTCTTTTGGCTTGAGAAAGCGGCGAAGAACGGCGATCCGCCGTCTCAGCTGTATATTGCTGCTATGTATGAGAGGGGAGAGGGGGTCACCCGGTCGTTGATGAGCGCCCGCGAATGGTATCAGAAAGCCGCCGATCAGTTAGAGGATTTCTCCGTCCGCAAAGATGCTCAGGAAGCTCTTAAGAGATTATGAGGGGTCTGTCATCGTTCAGGGTTTAATTCATTATTATTGCATTAACATTGGAATCGAAGAGGTTCATATCTCGAACCGGTGTTTAAATCGGACTATAGTACTATTAATCAGAGGCTCTGGACAGTTGTCCGATTTATGGTCAGACTATAGTGCTCTATATAGGTAACAGGAATCCTGTTCGGGATGTGAATTGTAAATAAGTGAAATTCTCACTGCACCTTTGGCTGAATACTGGACGGTTCAGAAGATATGCGACACAGCTTATTGTGGTTTTTAAGCCCTTGATTCAGTCTCAAACTTTCTTCCGCTTGCCATTCTCATCGAAGTGCTTTTCGAAGTATTCGTCAAAGAGGGCCTCGCCCACTGTTTCGTCGACTCCCCAGGTCATTAAGTCCTCATATCCGCCGTCCTCGATATTCGGGAACACATAATCGGCGATCTTCTTCTGCCACTCTTTAGAGGGGACCTGTCCCGGAGCGCCGGCGTATTGTCCCTCCTCTTCGGACATGTATCTGAGCTGCAGCTTGAGATCCTTATACAGCCATCTTTGTCTCACCAGCTCGATTATAAGCTCGTCCTTGCTGAGCCTCTCCAGTTCTTCCCATTCGCTTGCCATTCTCATCTCCTTTTACTCTGGTTGTTGATGTTATCCGCCATATAAAGTTGACTGGGCCTATGATCTGATTTGATTGTAGCGCTTGGATTATTATTGTGGCTCGATAGCGAATTGTGCGTATTTTGCGTGCCATCTTGGGATTTATTAATATGCAGGTTCGCCTTTTCATTGGGGCGCTTAAGCGAGGAGGGAGAGATGCATGACCACGATGAGAAAAATTTCTAAAAGATGTGCCGTCTGCAAAGCTGAAGCCAATTATTGCGTGATATGCTCATGCTCCACCATGGGGTGCATGATGGATACCAGACCGATTTTCATGGGGGATGATCCCATGAGATATATCGATCGCTGCGAATGCGGATATGTCGCCGAGGACATCTCAGAGAAGACGACTGTAACGAAGGAGGATGTCGAGCTGCCCGAGTACCGGTAGATCATCAGGCACGATTCCATCTCCAACAGATATGCTGCAATAGCGTTTTTGCGTTCTTTGAAGGGGATGCACGGCCAATCCGCTTCCGCATATCTCAGGGCCGCATGGATGGCGGACGACGAAGGCGACGGGGCTGCCGCCGCGGATATGCGCAGGAAGTTTCTGGAGGAGATCTCTAAGAAACAATGCAGGGTCGAGGACATCATGATCAAAGCCGATGTCCTCAGATGCTTGGGCATGTTCGATCAAGCCAAGGAAGCCATCGCCTTAGCTGAGAAGATGAACGATGAGGACGGTCTCGTTCCCATAATAGAGAAACAGAAGAAATTGATCTCAGAAGGGATCGACAGTCCATCCATTTGTTGACCGGATGATGGGAACGGCAGGAGTCTCCGAAGGATTAATCCGATTCTCTCGGCATATCCTCTTGCCGTTCCCGTCGAAATGCTTTTCGTAATATTCGTCAAAGAGGGCCTCGCCCACTGTTTCGTCGACTCCCCAGGTCATTAAGTCCTCATATCCGCCGTCCTCGACATTCGGAAACACATAATCGGCTATTTTCCTCTGCCATTCTTCAGGAGGGATCTGACCTCCGATGTCTGCGTACCAGCCTTCATCCTCGGAAAGGCTTCCGATCAGTCTCTTGAGGCTACGATACAGCCATCTCTGCCTGACCAGCTCGATTATGAGTTCGTCTTTGCTGAGATTCTCCAGCTCCTCCCATTCGCTGATCTCTTTTTTCTGCCCATCAACATCGTTGCCTTCCAATGGAATTCCTCCCGCTAATCTTCAGCAGTAATCAAGGAGGCGATTTAATCATTTCCAATGGATCTTATGTTCAGCTGGGGGACGCATTGGGCCGAGAGATGCGCAGGTTCGGGAACGTCAGCAGGCAGGATTCTGTTTTCCGACGACATCAGGCTCAATTCTTCGCACAGGGAGAGGACCTACCAATCCTATCAGGTCTTCGGCACCGACCGCGCCGAGAACAGGCTCATACGGGCTGCGTTGAGGTATCTGCGCACATTATCCTGCGACTACGGGAACAGGAGGGAAGTCCGCCGTCTTCTGCCTTACTTCGATGGATGCTCTGATATCGGCGACGTGGACGCGGAGCTGAGAGGATGCGTGCTGGACCGTAATATGAAGCACTATTCCAGAGCGGTGAGGTGGTGTGATGTTTTTCTCCACGGCCGGACCCTTTCTATGTTCTCCGGTTCCGAGGTAGCCTACTCTTTTCTCTTCCCCATGGAGCCTAACTTCGCGTAATTTTTGGTAACAATCCCATTGTTTTCCGGATCTGGCCAGGCATAGCAAAGGTTATTAATCATTGTTACCATATGGTAATAATGACATACAACCACATCAAGACCGTCGGGGACAAGCACTACCTGTACCGTGTCACCGGGGTCTGGGACCCTGTGAAGAAGAATTCCAGACAGGTCCGCGAGTATGTCGGCCCGTGCGACGAGGACGGGAACCTCGTCGAATCCAGGCGCAGGGAGGCCGTGATCGCGAGCAAGACGTTCGGACCATACTGGCTCCTCCAGAAGATCTCCGACTCGCTGGGCCTCGAAGAGAAACTCCGCGACTGCTTCGGCCGGGATGTGGGGGAGGACATACTGAGCATCGCGATGCTCAGGTGCGTCCGCCCACTGCCGCTGAGACAAGTGGACGACCAGATGCAGGAGTCATTCCTCTCGGAATACCGCAGCAACGACGGGATGGGCTCAAGGGACCTGTCGAGACTGATGATGGGCATCAGCGAGAAATCGAGGAACCTTTTCTTCGGATCGATATACGAGGGCGGAGGCGCGATAATATTCGATCTGTCTTCCTTCGGCTCCGAATCCGCGAGGATGTCCAGGCTGGAATACGGCGACGACTATCGCAAGATCCATATGCCGCAGGTATCCATGGGAATGGTGCATTCCATGGACAGCGGGAGGCCGTTCTGCTACCGCCTGTACAGCGGGAGCATCTCTGATGTCAGCACGCTGAAGAACATGGCGGAATTCGTCTCGTCATTGGGATGCGATGACGTCCACTTCGTCATGGACAGGGGCTTCTACAGCGAGAGCAACCTGCTCTCGCAGCTGGATGCCGGAATGGGCTTCACCACGCCTGTCCAGTCCGGCAGGAAGGTGTTCAAATCTGTTGTCTCGGAATCCGTCCGGGATAACAGCTCCCTAAGCACATACATGTTCTGCGGCTCCGTCTTCCGTGTATACGAGACACGGGTTGCTATGGGCGACCGCTCTGTCAGGGCCATATCCTATCTGGACGAGGGCAGGAGGCTGGACGAGATCGGCTCCCTGTACTCTCGCATATGCTCGTTCGAATCCGTGCTTTCGGATGCGAAATGGACCAAAGGCATCCACAAGAAGCTCAGGGAACGGTTCGGCACCGATATCCTGAGGTTCTTCGACCTGTCCGACGACGGAGGCAAAGTGGCGTTCCAGAGGAAGCGCAACGCCATAACCGCCAGGGAGAACGTCTGCGGAAGGATGGTGATTCTCACCACGAGCGAGGACCCGTGGGATACGGTTCTCTCGAGGTACAGGACGAGGAACGACATAGAATTCGACTTCAGGCAGTTGAAATCCGACTTGGAAGGCGGGGTCAGGTATCTTCAGACCGACGGCACGGCCGACGGTCTGATCTTCGTCCAGTTCGTCTCGCTTATCCTCCGGTCGGAGCTTCTCAGAAGGATATCCGAGAGCGGACTCAAGGGAAAGGTCTGGTATCCTGATGTGATCAACGAGCTCTCCAAGCTGAAAGTGTCCAGGATGGGGAGCAAATTGGTCCTGAACGAAGTGACCAAGAAACAACGCGATCTGTTCGTTTCGCTCAAGGTCGATGTGCCGACCACCGAGTCTGTTCGTTCCCTTGTTACCAAATCTTAAGCGAACTACGG